>CAYYHS010000718.1:0-1846 GCA_964471785.1 uncultured Chitinophagaceae bacterium | reverse complement strand
CGCATTGAAGTAACCCCCTGGGAATTGGATAAGTATCTTCCGATATACTAACTTATTTTACCGCTACAATACTCCTCCTATTCTGTTTTTTTTCAGCACATCCAAGCGTATTTGTTTCTTTCGTTGGTGGGATCCTATTGCCTGTGAAGAGACTATGTCCAACTATCGCGGAGAAATGAACTTGCACGATTGATGAGTATGCTAAAGCAAGCAGTGAGGGATTTCTCAGCTCGTAACCGTGTGATGTCTTCGCGATTCCGTTACCGTAACGCAGAGGTCTCTCCCCGATGATGATGTTGCCTTTTATTCTGCTCCTCATGTCGATCGCCATCGTGCCGTTTATTAGCCGCCGCTGGTGGGAGAAGAATTATGCTTACATCTCAATCGGTCTGGGACTGATTCCGGTTATATACTATCTCTTTGTCCTCGGAAAAGGCCAGAGAATTCTTGAAACCGGCATAGAGTATATCAGCTTCATCGTGCTGATAGGTTCTCTGTTTATTGTTGCCGGAGGAATCCATATCCGGATCAAAGGGAAGTCGAGCCCTGCTCGAAACGTCCTATTTCTTGCAATTGGTGCCGTCGCAGCAAATATCCTGGGAACGACAGGTGCTTCCATCATTATGCTCCGGCCATTCTTACGCGTTAACGGCTATCGGTTCCGGGGATATCATGTCGTATTCTTCATCTTTGTTGTGAGCAACATGGGTGGGGCTCTCATCCCAAGCGGGAACCCGCCATTATTTTTGGGCTACTTGAAAGGAGTTCCATTCTTTTGGGTGATGGAGAACGCGTGGCACATATGGTTAGTCGCTCTTGCAATTATCCTAACAGTTTTTTTTGTGATAGACACCTTGAGCTTCAGAAAATTCGAAGCAAGTCATAATCAGATCCCGACTTCGCAGCTCCACGAGGAGGCAGAAATAGACGGAATTCATAACATATTCTTCCTTGCCGTAATCCTCACTGCCGTGTTCGTGGAACACCCTTTGTTTTTACGAGAAGCATTGATGATAGCATCAGCAGCTGGGTCCCATTTCACGACTCGGAAAACGATCTACGAGAAAAATGATTTCAATGTCGCGCCCATCAAAGAAATTGCTATACTCTTCATCGGAATATTCGCAACGATGGTGCCAGCGCTCGATTGGCTGGAACTCAATGCTGCGACGATCGGCATCACTACCGCAGGTCAGTTCTACTGGGGGGCAGGTGTTCTCTCGAGCGTACTCGACAATGCCCCCACCTATCTGAATTTTCTCAGCGCATTGACCGGGCTGTTCGTCGATCATACGGCAATTGCCCAAGTGCAACATCTTATCGCGGGGCACGGGACAGATGTGGGATCGATGAGCGCTCTCTACCCTGATGAAATTCGGAAGACGGTCGTGATTCTCATGAAATATCATCCTGATTTTGTGGCTAACGGTACTGTGACATTTTCGGATATCCAGGTGGCCTACATCATCGCTAACCAAGGAATCTATTTGAAAGCAATCTCCGTGGCTTCCGTGTTCTTTGGAGCTTGCACCTATGTTGGGAACGCGCCTAACTTCATGGTCAAGTCTATCGCGGAACAGGCAGGAGTGGCGATGCCTTCCTTTTTCGGATTCGTATTCCGCTATGCTATTCCGGTATTGCTCCCGACATATGGCCTGATTTGGTATTTATTTTTCAGATCATAGATCCCTGTAAAAAAGGAACGAACATGAACATTGCGTTGAGAACCTTTTCCAAAACAAATGACAGGGAGCTCAAATGATCTAGTAGGTCGGTAAGTGATCGTTTCACCCATTCACCTAAACCCGCAGGTATTAAAGATTGATATCTGCGGGTTTATATTACT
>CAYYHS010000717.1:0-1846 GCA_964471785.1 uncultured Chitinophagaceae bacterium | reverse complement strand
ATTTTGTTGGAGCGATCTACGTTGACTCGATAGACACAACCCTCGCAATAGTGGATATCGACGGGACCGTGATGAGCAAAATGACGATAAAGACGGATGCTGCAAATCCAAAGTTGTTCATCCCCGGCTGCCTCGATACGCTTAAGAAGATGCATCTTAAACATCAAAACCATCCTCTCAAAAATATCGGCGTCGCTGTTGCAGGAATCGTGGATTCGGCCCACTCGCGGGTTGTCTATTCGTCCAATCTTGGCTGGCAAGACCTCGACATCGGCTCAATCGTCCAGGAGCACAATCCCGAAGTCGATCTCCTTACTATAGAAAACGACGCGAAGGCCTCTGCTCTTGCCGAATTAATACTCGGCAAACACAAGTTTGCATCGTCCAATCTTATCTTTCTTTCAATCGGTCCCGGCATCGGGGCAGGAATCGTGATCGACAACCACATCCTGAGCGGAAGCTCGCACGCGGCCGGAGAGTATGGTCATATGACTTTGGTGGAAGGGGGAGAACAATGCACCTGCGGCAATAAGGGGTGCTGGGAGGTCTATGCATGCGATCGGGCGACGATACGATACTATTCTCGGATTGCTCAGAACGGCCGCGAAGGAATCGGCATTGATGCCCTCGCGGATTTGGCCCTTGCCGGTGATATGAATGCCGTCGACGCATTCCGCAAATCGGGCGAGTACATAGGACTGGGGATTGCAAACATTATCCGCACGATCGATCCCCAGAACATCGTCATTGGGGGGGCGGTCGTAAAGGTGTGGAACATCATTTATCCGGTCATCATGGACACGGTATATCGGCGGGGATTTTTTGGAGAACAGCGGAATACGGTTATCCTTCCTACATCCCTCACCGACAATCCTCCCTTGCTCGGTGCGGCGGCACTTTCTATCAGAAGAATTTTCACGGATTATAGAATCATACTTTAGCATATCAAAAGGCTCAATGGCAAATCAGGTATTTAAAATTGGAGTTGACATCGGGGGAACCAACACCGTGGTTGGCGCCGTCAGCGAGGCCGGGCAGTGTGTGGGCAAATCGAGTTTCCTTACCCATTCGTGCCTCTCGGTCGAAGACTTTACCATCAAGCTGGTCGCGACGATATCGGCATTGAGCGAACAGTGGATTCCGGATCGCGCGATCGCAGGAATAGGCGTCGCTTCTCCGGCGGCCCGGCAACGGGAAGGAATTATTCAAGGTCCCGCAAATCTTAAGTGGGAATCGATCAATATTGTCTCGCTTCTCAAACCACATTTCGACGTTCCGATCATCGTAACGAACGACAGCAATGCGGCCGCTCTCGGGGAGATGAAATTTGGGATGGCAAAGGGGATGAAGAATTTTGTTGTGATCACGATCGGAACGGGATTAGGTGCCGGCATCGTCATAGACGGGCGCTTGCTCCACGGAGAGAATAGCATGGCCGGGGAACTCGGGCACATGACGATCGAACCCGGAGGAAGGTTGTGCGGCTGCAGAAGGCGAGGCTGCGTGGAAACCTACGTTTCGGCAACCGGCATCCGCCGGACTGTGTTTGAATTGCTGGCCCGATCCACAGACGAAAGCGAGCTCCGCGCGATATGTTTCAACAATCTCACCGCAGAAAACATTTACGAGCTTGCACGACTCGGAGATCCGATTGCGACTGAAGCCTTCGAAGTTACCGGCAAGCTCCTTGGCCGCGTGCTTTCAAATACCGTTGCCGTCTTCGACCCCGAAGCGATCATTCTTTCGGGAGGGTTAATGAACGCTGGAGATTTGCTCCTCGATCCGACGACGCGCTCATTCGACGAAAATGTACTTCAGCTTCACAAGAAAAAGACGGTCATCCTGA
>CAYYHS010000716.1:0-1848 GCA_964471785.1 uncultured Chitinophagaceae bacterium | reverse complement strand
TGGTTAGTGAGAACACAATACCGTGAATTGATCCAGGGCAACCCTTCCATTGATGCGGTCTTTACCGTCCATTGTCTTACGGAAAAGGAAATTCTTATTCACAGCGGCTTTCTAAATCTCGCGATTGACCTTCATTTCCCCGAACGGCATTGCGCGTTGTGCCCGGAATCGTGGATCCGTCGGGCAGGTACACACACTCCCGGATCCGTTGGGCTCTCGAATTTCTACACGTTTGGGAGTATACTTCGCAGTGTGTCGCTCTTCGCAGGAGTGACGCCGAGTGACGAGTTGCCGCGTGTCTACATCGGGGAAAACGCAAAAAAAGCTGTTGATGCGCTTCGTCTTCCACCTCTCTTCGTGGTGCTCCATTGCACGTCTAATACGACTGAAAAGGATTGGCCGCGCGATCAATGGGAGAAACTCGCTCGTCATGTTTCCGCTGAGCATGGGTGCGAGATTGTCGAAGTCGGATTGCAGCCGACACTTAACGATTCGGGGTTAGCGTCGTACGTAAATGCAACCGGTACCCTTTCAATATTGGAAACAGCAGAGGTCATCAAAAGAGGGAAAATATTCATCGGGGTTGATAGCGGACCCGCACATCTTGCCAATGCCGTGGGCACATTCGGAATCGTTTTGCTCGGATCGTATCTCGGTTTCAAAAAATACAATCCGTTTTCCGGCAACTACGGGGATGGCAGCAATGCAGCATTGCTGCATGTCGAAGGAGCAGTGGCGAGCATTCCCCTGGAACGCGTACGGCAAGCGGTTGATAACGCCTTTCAATCTCAACGATCGATGAATGGACGATGAGAACTAGAGCGACAAAAATATTGGGCATCGTACTCCTGGCTGCGGGCATCCTATGCAACCAATGGATGTTGTCACTATTTTTCCCGTCAGATGGGTTTCATCTTTCGGGCCTGCTGGAAAAAAGTCTCGGTCGTTGGGGACTTGCAAGCACGTTGCTTATCTGGGCGTTTGACTTCGCGTGCATCGCCACAGGTTTTGTCGTACTGAAGTACAGGGCATCTCCGAAGAAGATTATTTTCACGCTCTCTATCGTGGCGGCTTCGAGCATTCTCAGTTTCATTGTCCTGGAAGGGATCATGAGGCTGGTGTCCCCCCCGAACATGTTTAGCCCATATTTGCCTTTGCGGCCGCATAACAAAATTGAGCTCCGGGTAAATCTCAGAGGGGTTTCACCGATTGCACTTAATACCACGAACCGATGGGGATTACGAGGAGACGAGCCCCCGGAACCCTGGGACGATTTCTTTACGGTCGTTGTCATCGGCGGAAGCACCGCGCAATGTTACTATCTTGATGACCATAAGACGTGGCCCTATCTCCTCCAGGAAAAAATGAAACCCTATCTTCCAAAAACATGGGTCGGTAACGGCGGCATTTCGGGTCATTCAACCCGGGCTCATATCGTTTTCGTTCGGGAAGCAATCACAAAGATGAAACCGAAGGCGGTTCTTATATTAGCCGGGGTCAATGATTTATGGTATTCAATGAACGATGAAGCGAGAAAACTCGGAAGCCCTGCTGAGCAGACAGGCTGGAAATACTTCGTTCTTGGCAACAGCAGGCTTGTGCAGATTCTTTTCTTGTGGAAGATAATCCTCTTTGATAATGTCGTCGTGTTGGAGCGTTCTGCCAATGCTGATTTCGTCCCCGAACCGCTTGCGAAGGAGATGGAGCTTCCAAGCGACCTGCGTTTCCTGATCCCGTCGCTTGATGAGTATCGGAACAATGTTCATACGATCATCGCCGAATTGAAGAGACTCAAAGTCAGGGCTATCTTTCTGACACAGCCATTACTCTTTGATACCTTAGAAACTT
>CAYYHS010000715.1:0-1849 GCA_964471785.1 uncultured Chitinophagaceae bacterium | reverse complement strand
CATCAGCTTCGGCACGAACAATCTCTTCCTCTATTGTCTCCAGTTCCTTTGCCTCTTTCCACGATAATCTGCTTGCCCGTTTATTAGGATTCGGCAATGCCGGTCTCACGGTCTTTTTCGGGGCAGCGGTTTCCCCGGACAATTGTGCGGAGGCATCGGCCAGCCTTGCGTTTCTCTTTTCAAGATAGTAGTCGTAATTCCCTTCGCTGAAGTGGACGCTGCCTTCCCCTTCAAATGCGAGAATCCCATTACAGACGCGGTTCAGAAAAAACCGATCGTGGCTCACTGCGATAACGCATCCGCCGAACGACGCCAGCGCTTCTTCCAGAACGCGGAGAGTTGAAAGATCCAGGTCGTTTGTCGGTTCATCGAGAATCAGAAAATTTCCGCCGTTCTTCAATATCTTCGCGATAAGAAGTCTGCTTCTTTCACCCCCCGAGAGTTTTTCCACCTTTGTATTAATTCTGTCGTCGGCGAAGAGGAATCTCCGGAGGTATTTCCATACCGTCATCTTTTCTTCCCCGAATAGAATCCAGTCCCTCCCGTCGCCGATTTCCTGAAGGACGGTATTCTCCTCGTTCAACGATATTCGTGATTGATCGACATAATTGAAGACCGTTCTCTCTCCCGTTTCGGTGTGGCCTTGCGTCGCATGAAGTTCGCCGAGAATAATTTTTAGAAGAGTGGTTTTACCCAGGCCATTCCGCCCGATGATTCCAAGTTTTCTATTCTTGTCGAAATTGAAGTCGAGTCCATGGAAGAGCCTCGTTCCGCCCAGTTCCATTCCGAGGTTCTTCAGGTTGAGAATTTTTGATCCCAGAGGCGTCGCCGGAGGAATAACCAGATCAACTTCGGCCTCGGTCTCGTATCCTTCCTGCGCCGCCGTTTCAAAGAAGTTATCGAGCCTGCTTTTCGATTTGGTTCTTCGTGCTCTGGGACCCCGGCGTACCCATTCCAGCTCCCGCCGCAAAAAGCTGTTTCTCTTTTTCTCCTCGCTTTCCAGCTGCGCCTCGCGCACCGCCTTGTCAAGCAGGAAATCATTGTAATTGCCCGAGTGGGAGTGACAGACACCGTCTGCGAGTTCAACAATCCGCGTTGCGATTGAATCGAGAAAATACCTGTCATGCGTAACAAAGAGACATGCCCCCGAATAGCCGGCGAGAAAATTCTCCATCCACTCGATAGATTCTGTGTCAAGATGATTCGTCGGTTCGTCGAGGATAAGGAGATCCGGGCGCGAGATGATCGCCCTGCAGAGTGCAACGCGCCGTTTTTCCCCGCCGGAGAGCGTTGTCACGTCGCGGAGTTTGCCGGGGACGTTCAGAGAATGCATTGCTGTCTCGATCCTGTTTTCCAGATTCCAGCCGTCGCGGTGATGGATATGCTGCTCCAGCAGGTGTCGTTTCGGCGATGTGTAGGGCAGCGCGTCGTATTCTCTCAACGTGTCGATGACATCGTGCGCTCCCTCGAGAATGTTGTCGTACACCGATTTCGACAGATCGAGCTGAAAATCCTGGGGGAGGTAACCCGTGACAACTTCTTTTCCGCGTGAGACAGTCCCGGAGTCCGGAGGCATAATTCCGGCGATGATCTTGAGGAGCGTCGACTTCCCGGAACCGTTGTTCCCGATAAGTCCGATCCGGTCGCGTTGATGCACGTTCAGGGTCGCCTTTTTCAGCACGACTTGTTCTCCGAAACGGGCGGACACTTCGTGAGCGGCAATGATAACGGGGCTTACAGATTTGGTCATGATTCTCTTTTGTGATTCGAATGTGCCCTGGGAGCAGCATCCACTCCACGCGACTTCGTTGGAGGGTGTATCGTCCTAGAATAGGTTGACGGTTTTTTA
>CAYYHS010000714.1:0-1853 GCA_964471785.1 uncultured Chitinophagaceae bacterium | reverse complement strand
AATGCAAAAGGGGAAATAGTATTTGTTCAGAATTTCTTTCTCCGATCCCTCGTCAGAGTAAAATCATGTTATCTATTTTCACGAACCGTGACTCGCCTCACTCAGAAGAAACGTGCAGGATGGCAAAGAGTGCCGCCTCAGCCGTGGAGATGCCAAGAGAAACTCAAATTGCCTCTTCGCCGGACTCTTCAGTCCGGATGCGGATGGCTTCATCGATCGATGAAATGAAAATCTTCCCGTCTCCGACTTGCCCGGTCTTCGCGACTTTCAATATTGTCTCGACAACTTTATTGGCAAACTCGTTGGAAACGATAACCTCAATTTTTATTTTTGGAAGAAAATCTATCTGGTATTCCGAGCCGCGATAGATTTCCGCGTGTCCCTTCTGTCTTCCATACCCCTTCACTTCCGTCAAGGTCATTCCTCTCACACCAATTTCAGACAGTGCCTCGCGCACATCGTCGAGTTTAAAAGGGCGGATGATAGCTTCTATTTTTTTCATATTCCTTCGGGCAAGTAATTCGTTAGTAGGGGCTGATAGTATATGTTGAAACTTCTGAATAATTCAAAAAGCGCGGCTCGCGCCAAGACGCAAATTGATTCTAAAACAGATTTCTGCGCCTTTGCATCTTGGCACCTTGGCGAGAAATATCTTTTTATATTTCTCGTGTTATTATTTCCCATGACAGTTTTTATATTTTTTGCCGCTCCCGCACGGACACGGGTCGTTTCTGCCGATTTTTTCGGCGGCATGGATCTGCTGGACTTTTGGGGCGGAAGGCTGGGCGCCTCGGGTATTATCGCTTCCTTCTACCGGCTCACGGTTCGCGTGGAATCCAAGTCCGGTTGCAGCATCGTGCGTCATCGTCAATTGTTCGCGATGGAGCGGACGGCGCACGCGCGGCAGCGGCATTTGTTCGGTCGTTTCCGGGAAGAGCTTGAAGACAAGGTTCAGCGCTTCGCGGTTAATCATGCCGATCATTTCGATGAACATGTTGAAGGCTTCGCCTTTATATTCGAGAATCGGATCTTTCTGCCCGTAGGCACGGAGATGGATTCCTTCTTTAAGGTCGTCCATCTCGCGCAAATGTTCCTTCCATCGGACGTCGATCACCTGAAGCATTGCCAGGCGTTCAACGTTCCCCATAATCTCTGCGCCTATTTTTTCTTCCTTGCGCCTGTAAAATTCCGACGCACATTTTACCGCTTCAGACTTTACCCCGTCCTTCCCCAGCGTCTGGAATTCTTCCGGTGTAATCGGGAAATCGACGAGGAGATTCACTCTTAGTTCATCTTTCAGCAAGGCAAGGTTGCCTTGTTCATAGTGATCTTCGACAAGTTCATCGACAAAGTCGCTGAGCATCGAAAAAATATCGTCTTTCAAACGCTCTCCGAGGAGCGCATGACGCCGTTTGGCATAGATCACTTCGCGCTGCTGGTTCATAACGTTATCGTATTCAAGCAGCCGCTTTCGAATCCCGAAGTTATTTTCTTCGACCTTTTTCTGCGCCCGTTCGATCGACTTCGTAATCATGCTGTGCTGGATGACTTCCCCCTCCTGCAATCCCATTCGCTCCATAATTCCTGCGATGCGGTCGCTGCCGAACAGCCGCATCAGGTCGTCTTCCAGCGAAAGGAAAAATTTCGACGACCCGGGATCGCCTTGACGCCCCGCACGTCCCCGCAACTGGCGGTCGATACGCCGCGCTTCGTGGCGTTCGGTTCCGACAATGTGCAGTCCGCCGACGTCGCGCACTCCGGGACCGAGTTTGATATCCGTCCCGCGGCCTGCCATGTTCGTCGCGATCGTCACCGCGCCGGGGAGTCCTGCGTTCTGGATGATTTCCGCTTCG
>CAYYHS010000713.1:0-1853 GCA_964471785.1 uncultured Chitinophagaceae bacterium | reverse complement strand
CGCTGTTGCTTTCCCATTGGACGCGACACATGCTCCCTGTGTGTCGCGTTTTTTTTGTGGGGAGACCCCCTCCGAAAATTTGCCTTAACAGAGTCATGCCGCGACCTTCTCGCCTTTTTCCGATATGCCGAAGAACGACATTCATGATACCACCCCTTGCCATCACCTTGCGGTAGTGACTCAATTTCCTTCTACCTCGTTCCCAAACTAAGTTTGGGAACGAGGATGATTACAATGACATCGTGCCGCCGTATTGGATCGGAGTTTCCGCCATAGATTGTTCCCAATCAGAGATTGGGAACAAGATGAAATGACAAACTCAAGCATTACCCTCCTCGCCATTTACTTGCCGATCTCTCCAATATCATTTAAATTGTAACAAATGGCAGAGTGCCGCGTATGTAACTTCCATCATCTGCCTGAATCCCAAGAGCTAGACTGTAAGTGTATAAGAGAAGTCCAAAGCGTTTCTCATTGCCATACTGAGTCCCGCCGTTTTTGGCAAGAGGGCATCTCCCTCTCCTGAAAGGGGAGGGTCGGGGTTAGTCAGTCACCGCGAATCATCAATCGAAAGGTACACCAATGCATCTTTTTTCAGTAGTTACCGTCTCGTTGCTTGCGCTCCTCGTTGCCGATTCGTACAGCGCTTATGCGCAGGAACGCGACAGGTCGAAGATTCCCGACGACGATAAGTGGAACCTCTCCGATCTTTATCCGACCGACGATGCATGGAAGAAAGCGGAGGAGAAGCTCTCTGCCGATATCCCCGGAATGAATAAGTTCCAGGGGACATTGGGTTCCTCGTCGTCGCAGCTGCTCAGCTGCCTTGAGTACGAAAGCAGTCTCGCAAAGGAATACTCCCGTCTCTCCAGTTATGCATCAATGAGTTCCGACCAGGACACAAGAGATTCCAAGTACCTCGCAATGAAGTCGGGGATGAACCAGATCGGGGCAACACTGGGAGCCGCCGTTGCTTTCGTTGAACCTGAGATCCTCAAAATCGACAAGACGACGATCGATTCGTTCATCACAAAAGAGAAGAAACTCGAAGTGTATCGCCATTACCTTGATGACATCTTGCGGCGGCAAGCGCATACGGGGACCGAAGGTGAAGAAAAGATCATTGCAGATGCAGGGTTGATGTCGGATGGTCCCGAAAGTATCTTCAATGTTTTCTCGAACGCAGATTTTCCGTATCCCGAGATTGTGTTGAGCAACGGCACGAAGGTCAAACTCGACCAGGCGGGATTTAACCTGAATCGTGCGTCAGGAAACCGTGAGGACCGCAAGAAGGTGTTCGAGGTTTTTTTCGGAGCTCTCAACGATTATCGAAGGACGTATGGCTCCGAGCTGTATGCCGATGTTAAGAAGGATATGTTCTACGCAAAGGCACGCAAGTACGATTCGTCTCTCCAGAGCGCGCTCGATGCAAACAATATTCCGGTCCAGGTCTATCACAGCCTCGTCGACAACGTCAACGCCAATCTATCCACGTTCCACCGTTACCTGAAATTGCGAAAGAGAATTCTCGGAGTCGACACGCTGCACTACTACGATCTCTACGCTCCGCTCCTGAGCGGCGTCGATTTGAAGTATACCGTTGACGAGTCGAAACAATATATTCTTGCGTCGCTTGCTCCTCTCGGTGATGATTATCGCGGGGTGATTCAAAGCGCTTTTAAGAACCGATGGATCGACGTATTCCCCACAACCGGCAAGAGGAGCGGAGCATACTCCAACGGGTCAGCGTACGATGTGCATCCATACATGCTGCTCAACTTTAACGGAAAATACGACGACATGAGCACGATGGAGCACGAGCTTGGCCATACGATGCAGAGTTTTTTGTCCAA
>CAYYHS010000712.1:1444-1855 GCA_964471785.1 uncultured Chitinophagaceae bacterium | reverse complement strand
ATGAGGAATGTAGCGGGAACGTTGAAAGCATTGTAATCCCTTAACATCCTGTTGTCAAGATTCTTTCCGATGTAAGCGTTAAGCCACGGCATCTTCCACTTGCCGTGGCGGAATGCTGCGACATCCTGCGGCGACTCATCAACGGAGAGGCTGAGAATGGTAAAATTCTTACTCCTGTATTTCCTGTAGGCGGCGTGAAGGTATTCTCTTTCCCTGACACTCTGCTCGTTCTTTGTATTCCAGAAGTCGAGGAGGTAGTATTTTCCCTTCAGCGTGTGCTTGGTAATCGTCCTTGCCGACTCATCGATCGATACGACCGAGAATGCAGGAGCAGTTTTCCCCGCTCGGAATACGATCTGATGAGTATACGATTTCCGAACCATCATAGCTTCCGGGGTGTCGGAAAAGCAG
>CAYYHS010000712.1:0-1434 GCA_964471785.1 uncultured Chitinophagaceae bacterium | reverse complement strand
GGGCTACCTCGATATGGACGCCCACTCCAAACGCGGAGTGTCGGAAAAGCAGTCAACGAGAATATCGAAGTATTGATCGGCCTTCTCTCTCTCGTCGGAGAGCTTTGCGACCATGAACTCGTCCAACAGAAGGGCTGCTTTTGTTCTCGTCGAAGGATTTCTTTCGATGACTTGCCGCACAAACGTGTCGCGTTCCGTTTCGGTGAAAGTGGTGCGTCGAAGACCGAAGTACATTGCGTGCGGGTTGAGAGACCAGACCAATGAAGCCGGAGAAACTTCCCGAAATACTTTGGTATAGAGCGCAGAGTTCGCCGACCGAGCCATGATCGCGATCGTGAGTGAGTTCAAATGCAGTTCCTGACGCAGAGTTGAATCGGTTTCGTGCGCGATCTCTTCTTGAATCGAAGACATTGGTCCCGACCAATCATAGGAGAACCCGGTCCTGAATCTACCCGATCGCATTGAGTCTTGCATTGCAAAGAGGTAAGAGTCTTGCATGCGTTGCAGTTCATCGTAGATCCTCGCGAATCCGGCGATAAGGGAATTCGCCCCGGCGAATGAAATGACGGCGGGGGGAAGATTGCGCGCCAATTTGAGGGGATCGAACACGATCCGCGTTTTCTGTCCCTGTGAATTCAACAAGGAAACGTAGCCCCTCAAGGGATCGTAAGAATAACTATCTGCCATCGTCCCCTCGAACGAATCGCCGGCCCGCACTCCTTTCAGCTGATACGAAACGACGGAAGTGCCGCTTTCAACCTCCGCGAAAAAAGTACTGTCCGGCTGTCTCTTCATCGGAACGGCTGTCAGGACATTCCACCGGTTGAAGTTCCCGACCACTGAGACGTTTGAAAGAGCCTTTTCGTATCGATAGCCTCCAAGTTTAACGTCTAGGCGAACCGATTGCGGCCGGTCAATGTACAAGGCCACCTTCTGCTCGCGGTGCGCTACCCCCGTAAATCTGAGTATCCAAACTCCGGTGGAGGGAATTGAGACTGCGTATTGACCGTCGGTTCCCACATTGGCGACACATGCCGTACTTGAATCGTTTGGGAATGCAAGAAATACCTTAGCCATCGGCATCGCTCGACCATCGGCCCCCGTGAGCGACCCCCGAACAGTCGTTTCGGCTCCGAGGAGAGTCGTAGGACAAACGAGGGCAAACAGGACAAGAAACATCGCGGAAGAAGCCATCCTCCAACGGACTGAAGCAATCTGGATTCGGAGCGGCATTGTCATGTCGTTCTTCACTTCAGCAGCACCATCTTTTTTGTGATGGAATTATTTGCCGTCTCAAGCCGGTAAAAATAAATCCCGGTCGGCAATGCGCTTGCATCCAATGTGATTGAGTGCATTCCTCCCTCCTGTCTATGATCAACAAGGGTCCTAACGCTTCTTCCCAACAAGTCGTACACTTTCAGCGTCACATAGCCG
>CAYYHS010000711.1:0-1862 GCA_964471785.1 uncultured Chitinophagaceae bacterium | reverse complement strand
GTCATCGAGATTTGCGAAGCATGCGTTCGCCTAGAAAAATGCCGGCTATGGTCTTCCCGTCCACAATTTCTCCTCGCTCGATCATAGCAAGAGATTCAACCAGCGGCACTCGCAGGACCTTAATCGTCTGTTCCCCTTCTTCGAGTGACTGTCCCTGAGGTGATTGAGAGAGATCTTGTGCCATGTAGATGTGGAGCCGCTCGTTGCAGAAACCGGGGGTCGTCATGATCGTCGTCAGTTTGGTCCAGCGGTTGGCGACATACCCGGTCTCTTCACGAAGCTCTCTTTCGGCACACTTCTGCGGGTCTTCGCCCGCGTCGAGTTTTCCGGCAGGGAGTTCAATGACGTTGTCGCCGATAGGATAACGATACTGGCGTACGAGAAGAATATCGTCATTGTCGAACAGGGCGAGCACAACACCGCCCCCCGGATGTTCGACGACCTCACGAACACCTTCGTTGCCGGACTTATAACGGACATGATCCACCACAAGGTTGATAATTCTTCCCTTGTAGAATTTTTCGCTGCGAACAAGTTCGAAATCCATCACACTCTTCTCCCTCTTGTGCCGATAACATACTCAGGAAGCGCGAACTCGACTTTGGCCTTTCTCAGGTCTTCGTAGATTTGAGTCCGGAGTTTTTCTCCCGTCGGGAACTGCTGCTGGAATGTTGCCACCCGACAAAAGAGCTTGAATTGCAGCCCGGTCTCTCCGAGCTTCATGAGGTCAACTTCGGGTGCAGGGGTTTTCAAGACCTCAGGATGAGACCGCGCCCGCTCGAGCATAATCTTTTTTACTTTGGCAACATCGGAGCCGTAGGCAACGGTGACTTCCACGATGACACGAACGGCAGGAGCCGGGAATGAATAGTTGACGATTCGCGTCCTTAGCAGCTCGCTGTTTGGCACAATGACCAGGTTGTTGTCGAAATCCAGAATCTTAGTGCTTCGCAGACCTATTTCAAATACGTCGCCTTCCTCTCCGGTCGGGATCTTCACTCTGTCGCCGATATGGAAAGGCCGGTCGAACATGATGACAAACCCCGAGATCATGTTCGAGATTGTCTCCTGGGCCGCCAGACCGATGGCGAGCGAACCGACGCTGAGCAACGCCAACAGGCTCGAAATATTCTGCCCGAAATGATCGAGGACGACGATCACTGCCACCACAGCGACAAGAATATTGACAATCCGGTTAATCAAAGGAACAAACGCCTGGTCGAATGTAGAGGATTCCTTCGAGGCAACGGAGTGGAGCGCATGCCGGATAAAGGTATCCATGATGCGAACGCCGAGAACGGTAAGAACCAGCGCCATCAGGATATACAACGCGCCGTTCGAGTATTCGAGGAATTTGAGGAAGGAGGTATTCGCTGTGGTAAGGCCGAGGCTTAATTCCTGCAGGCCGAGGTACATTCCGGAAATCGCGCTGATCGCCATAATCCGTTCTATGACGAGCTCGAGGATCTTGTCGTCAAGTTCCGTCTTGGTCCTCGCTATTATCTTACGGCCGACAGTCTCAAGAAGAAACTTTACGAGTTTGCCGAGTACCAAGACGAGAAGAAAAAGGACCATGCCGCCAGTCGCGTGGAATAAGAGCCCGGTCCCGAGGATCGACTCTGCTTTTCTTAACAGCGATTCGCTGATGATGGTGAGAAATGACTTCACGATGCTTTCCTGGTACTTATTTTCTGCTTCCGGGCTTTACCGCCGGGCTTCCCGTTTTACAGAGCGGGCAAGCCTCGGGCGAGTACGTTACAACTTCCATTTGAAGGACCGAAAATTCTCTAGCGTTAAAGGTCGTCTTCCCATTACTCCGGTCGACGATGTACCCTACCCCTGCCAACTTGGCCGAAGCACCC
>CAYYHS010000710.1:0-1865 GCA_964471785.1 uncultured Chitinophagaceae bacterium | reverse complement strand
AGTTACTTAATTGCATCCGACACATAGGGGAGCAGGGCCAGGTGGCGGGCTCGCTTAATCGCTCTCACGAGTTGGCGCTGGTGTTTCGCGCACGAACCGGTGATACGCTTCGGTATGATTTTCCCTTGCTCGGTGACGAATCGGAACAGCCTCTTTTCGTCTTTGTAGTCGATATAAATGTCTTTTGAGTCACAGAATCGGCAGGTTCGTTTCTTACGGATTGCATTTGAGTCGCGTTTTTCGCGGCGGTCATCGCCTCCGCGGCGGTTTTGGCTTTGATGGAACACGGTGCGTTCTCCTTCTAAAGAATTGTGTCGTTAAACCGGGGATGAGTTCAGGTTTGCTTCCGGTCGATCAAGATCTAGACAACCACTTCGCTGACGGCTTGTGCAGCAGCGAGAGCTTTCTGAGCCGCAGCCGCGATTTCTCGCGCTTTCAGCCCTTTTTTATCCAGCTGGATCGTCAAATGACGAATGACCTGTTCCTCCAGATGGAAATGGCGCTCGAGCTTGATCAGGAGATCTCCGGGGGCCTTGAATTCAAGGAAGGCGTAGAAGCCGTTGTTCTTTTTGTCGATGGTGTAGGCGAGGCGTTTTCTTCCCCACTTTTCAGTAGAGCGGATTTCACCGCCATTCTTGACGATGACGTCTTTCACCTTCTCGATCACCACATCGATCTGCGCGTCGTCAAGCGCTGCGTTCACGATGAAGGTAGATTCGTAAATCTTTTGTTCTTTTTCCAATTGTGTTTCTCCTTTGGACTTGTTGCATTGGCCCCCTCTCTTTTATGAGGGGGCAGGTTGTTATGGTGTGTTAGATAAAAATCGTTACCGACATGTAGCGCTTCGCCGGGGTTTCTCTCATCATGCTTTCGATCCGACCTTCTCAGGTCCGGGGTCTAAGAATGATCGATTGAAATTATTCATTGCAAACTCAACGCCTCGTTCAACGGAAGCAAGCAAGGCATCACGGGCGTGCATCATCATTGTAGTTGCCACTGTTCTCTCGTCCTCTTCAAACTGTGAGAGAACGTACGACGCCATCAATTCTTTCCGCTCTTCGCTCGGGCAGGTTGTTCCGGATATCCCCACCCGCAACCGCGGTATCCTCTCCGTTTGAAGGTGTTCGATGATCGAGGCCATGCCGTTGTGTCCTCCGTCGCTTCCTTCCAGTCGGATTCGCAACGTTCCGAGAGGCAGTTGAAAATCATCATACACTATCATCAGCTCGGAAGAGGAGATTCCGAAGTGATCGCAGAGTTGAGAGACTGCAAGACCGCTTTCATTCATATATGTCGAGGGGGCCGCAAGCAACAAGCGGCGTCCGCCAACAGTGCAATCGGAGAAGAAATATTCGCCGTTGCCTTCCTTGAGATCAACCTTGAGCGTGCCTGCCAACAAAGCGATGACATTGTAGCCGACGTTATGCCTGGTTAAACGGTATCGTCTTCCAGGATTCCCGAGTCCTACAATGCACTGTGCACTGCCGGAATTCGCTTCTTCAAAAGCTTTCTGCAATGGCGGAAAAAGTTCTGTTCAGAGTTCTATCAAAGAACATCGGAGCGAGATCGCCGAAGAGTACGTTACTTCTTACCCTCTTTTTTTTCAGGACTTGTCGGAGCCGTTTTACCTGCGGGTGCTGCTCCTTTGGCGGCACCAGGCGCCGTAGCTTTCGCTGCTCCCGGAGCTGCAGCTTTCGCCGTACCGGGTGCTGCAGGTTTTGCTCCCTCTGCACCTTCTTCGCCCTCCTCGGGCTTCTTGCCCTTTGCAATAACTTCTGGCTCGGCAAGCGTTGTGGCAGCAGCGTCGGCAGGCACTTCCTCTTTCAGAATCGTCGGAGGAACAACCGCGACAATCGTGCTCGACT
>CAYYHS010000709.1:0-1877 GCA_964471785.1 uncultured Chitinophagaceae bacterium | reverse complement strand
GAAGAACAACTGCGACACACCTCCCTCGTGATGGAGAATCGACTGCCTTTCGAACGTTACACGAACCAGACTGTTTGGAGTGCCGACGAGTTTTATCTCTCCAGATTGCGGGTTGCTCTGTGGATCTACGGTGAGCTCCGTTGCCGAAAGACTGGCGATCTCGAATTCCATATCCTTCATCACAATCAGATCCACGCTCCCCACGACAACCGCCGTGGCGGTTATCGTCGCTACGGCCTTGGCATTTGGCTGCTGCGCGTCTGCCGTGCAACCTACCAGCACGCTGATCGTGATCAAATATGTTAGGCAACGGATCATCGTATCAGGAGCATTTTTTTTGTTTGTAATTTGCCTGCTGTTATCATCCGGCAGAAATAAACTCCACTCGCGGCTCCTCCGGCATTCCACGTAACCACATGACTACCCGCAGGATAATCCTGATCGGTCACCGTGGTGACCTTTTGCCCCAGGATATTGAAGACCCCGATTGTCACGCGAGCCTGCGCGGGCACTGAGAAGGCGATGTTCGTAGTGGGATTAAACGGGTTCGGATAGTTCTGTGCCAACTCAGGAGTACTCGGAAAATATCCGCTCACGCCATTGTTGGCTGAGATGACCACACGAAAGCGGGTCGAGGCGGCGGCAGTCTTCGACAATCTTGCGGTCGGAACGGTGTACACCACTGGCCGTGACAACAGAGATAACAGACGTCGGGCGGACGCAGATCCTGCCCTCTTCTCCAATACACTATTCCCCGACGGCAGCAGGTCGGTTGGCGTGTTGTAGGCAAAGGTCAACTCGCCTCCGGTGGTCATGGTGTATGCTTTACCGGCAGCGTCATCCATGAGCAGGATGTTCCAGCCCGATGGAAGCTGTCCGTCGAATTTCCACCGGAGGGTGAATGATGCGTTGAGCGGTTGACCGCCAACCGTTCCGCCGAGGTACAAAGGAAGCGTGAAGGATGCGGCAAAGCCTGTGTTGGGAAGATCCTGGATCTGCATGGCAGGCTGGCCATCTCCGGCCACAGAATAGAGTATCAGGTAGTTCTCCGAGAGGGGAACAAGACTGAATGCATCGTACGGATCGTATGTCAGCTTTCCGCTTTGGCTAAACATGAAATACGCTTGTGCCTGAAGTCCATTGGCCAAGAGCTTTAGTTCGAGAACGGGCGCCGACGCACCAAGGGTTGTGTTCTTCTTCCCCGAGGCATCTTCCGCCATGGATGCCGACTTGGCATTGCCCATTTTTTTCTTCCCGATGGAATCTATCGAAACGGGCGCCAACTTACCCGCACCCCCGACAGTCTTTCCGAGAAAAATTCCCCCGGTTGTTTTCACATTATTGGTGCATTGCAGCAATGGACCGGAACTGTTTGCCTTCGTCCAGAAAGCTTGAAGCGGTGCAATCTTTCCACTGCCGAGGTTTCCGGTCGTGCCGTTCCATGTCTTGTAGCCGCCGACTGTATCGTTGGGATCCCAGACGTAAATGGATCCGTCCATATTTGTCTTCGTCCATCCCGAAGAGGCGTTCCAGTCGATCGTCGATGGTGTCGGGTTGCCAAGTAAGTTCCAGCCCGAATTGATCGAATCAACGTCGGTAAACGTCTTACTCGTCGAGGTATCATTGCCTCCCGCCGGCGTCGCTGTGACACCGAAGTCGAATGCGCTGGTGAGCGGGTTCTCAGTACCCAAAGCACTCATCGTAATTGGAAGGGCATCACTGTAATACTTACTGATTGTATCAGCTCTTTGCGCCCCGTTGAACACATAGAACATGTAGCCCCTTCCCAGCGTCACAATATCAGAACTGCCCGACGGTTGTCTCCACGCCTCCAAAGATGTTCCCTGGTCGGTTTCATCCCACCAGAGCAGATTTGG
>CAYYHS010000708.1:0-1877 GCA_964471785.1 uncultured Chitinophagaceae bacterium | reverse complement strand
TCGAAGACCAATACAACGGCAAGAAACTTTTGTTGACCGATGAACAGATTCAATCGTGTATGTCGTCTTTCCAGCAACAAATGATGGCAAAACAATCATCAGAGATGGCCCAGCTTGCTGAGAAGAACAAGAAGGAAGGAGATCTCTTTCTCGCGCAGAACAAGAACAGAGATAGTGTCGTGACGCTCCCGAGCGGTCTCCAATACAAAATCATAGTTGCCGGAACCGGAAAGATGCCAACGGCCAATGATACGGTCACGACGCATTACCGGGGAACACTTATCGACGGAACAGAATTCGACAACTCTTATAAACGGGGAGAGCCCGCAACGTTCCCTGTGAAAGGCGTGATCGCGGGATGGACAGAGGCGCTGCAACTGATGAAAGTAGGATCCAAATGGGAACTCTTTATCCCCCCGAGTCTGGCATATGGCGAACGCGGTGCAGGACAGACAATCGGTCCGAATGCCACACTGGTATTCGACGTGGAATTGATATCGATAAAATAATCAACAGCCACCTTGATAAGGTGGTGCGAAATTCCCATAAAAAAACCGCCCCCGTTGTCCCGAGGGCGGTTTTTTTGTGTGACTGATAGATCTTAGAAGTAGTACTTCAGTCCGAGCTGTAAGCTGTAAACATCTGCCAATGTCGCGTTGTTGTCAAATGTGTGGTTCATCAACTGACCGTTGATGACGCGCATGACAAACTGTGATTGCCCACCGGCAGTTACAGGGCCGCCTTGTGCTGTGCTTGGAACCGTCAACGGCTGGAGGCTGGCAAAATGTTTCGCCTGACCCCAGTTCTTGTCGATGAGGTTGCCGACGTTCAGAATGTCGAGGCGAACTTCAAATGTATGTCTCTTCTCGAACAGATCTGTGAAGATAGACTGTACAACGCTGAAGTCAGCCCGGGAAACCATCGGCAGGAATGCACCGCCGCGTTCAGCATACTGACCGCGACGATTCTTCAAATAGTTGTCCTGGCTGATATACTTGTCCCATGCAGCGGCTTGTTGAGCGGGAGTAAATGTCACTCCGCCGACCGTTTCCGAGACAAAGTTCATTTCGGACTGATTTTGCGGAACATAGATCAGATCGTTGCCGGTAACGCCGTCACCATTCATATCGCCGCTGTAGGTGTAACTTCCATTCCCAAACGTGTAATTATCCCAGAAGACTGAGAACGTTGTCGCACCCATGTTTAGATACTCGGCGCGATACGAGAGCGAAGTAAAGAACCTCTTTCCAGGAGAGGTCGGCGAGTATCCGACTGGTGCGTTGTTGGCATTTCCCGGAACCTGATTCGCGCTCCATGAACCGTAGGCGATCGAACCAGGGTCGACAGTGTTTTTCGCAACGCCATAGTTGTATGCCATTTTTCCGTAGAATCCGTCTGCAATGGGTCGTTCGAGGGACATGGACAAACTGTAATTGTATCCGCTGTTTTCGTTCTTTATGACTGTAGCATCCTGAACGTTCTGGTTGATTCTCGTGACATTTGTCCCTGCGACTGCCACCCAGCGCGGTCGGTTATCCGGTCCCGCAAACGCGGAGGTCGGCGTCGTTTGGTTGGCGTTGATGTAGTAGATGCCGTTCACTTCCCGTCCGTAGATACCTTCCGCGGTACCAATGAGGCCGAATGGCAGTGTTCGATCAAGGGCGATATTCGAACGCCATTGTTGAGGAAACTTGAAGTTCGGATCTGTCAAAGCCAGTTCGTACGTCGCGGCGGGTGCGCCGGTGACGTTCGTCGGCTTGTATGCGTTAGGATCCGGGTTAAAGTGGTAGTTATCCGTTGTCGTCGTGGAGAGGAATCCAGTCAAGTCTCCGGTGGTGCCGATCTGATTGGAGATCCAAACGTAAGCCGGTTTTCCG
>CAYYHS010000707.1:0-1889 GCA_964471785.1 uncultured Chitinophagaceae bacterium | reverse complement strand
TTGGTTTTTCCTACACTCCAGCCAATCAGATCGGTACGTTCCAATGTGTAAAAGAGAGCTATCCTCAGTGTCTTGCTGTCGATTCTAATTATTATGAAGTAGCGCAGTGCATGAAGGACAATCCTGGCGCATCGGATGCTTGCATGTATAGCATACGACAAGAATGTGCGAATAATCCTCAAATAGAACGGGCGTGTTACCCGCAAGCGTTACAAACAAGCCAAAATTTGAGTTTCGTTCCGGCATTATTCAGTCAAGGAAAAAACATGCTGACCTTGATTACCTCGATGTTTATGCATGCCAGCTGGGAACACTTGATTGGGAACATGATCTTCCTGTTTTTAGTTGGAGTGTTCATTGAACGCAGGCTGGGTACTTTGAAATTCCTGGGCTTCTATCTGCTTGTAGGAGTTTGTGCCACTCTTGTATATTTTGCATTCAATCAAACTGGTACCGATGCTTTACTAGGTGCTTCTGGTGCGATCTCTGGATTGATGGGAGCGAATCTGATACTAGATTTCTTCAAGCCAGATCCAAATGATGCCGGTGCACCATTTTTCAAGCCACAGACGCTCGTAATCTTCATCTTCTACCAATTCCTTTCTCAAGCCTTCTTAAATACTAACCATATCGCTTACATAGCCCATATTGGTGGATTCTTTGCCGGAGTATTATTGATATTTTATTTCAAGAGAAAGGATGAGGTATATATGGCAGAACCGACATATTAACCTTGATTTACCATTAATTCCGTTCTAATATCGTCCCACAGCGCGCACACATAAGTAGATGTACATAGGAGCATCGTGCCTGCGCACGATGCGTAGCGGGATTCGAACGGCGGAGCGATGCCGAGCGAGCACGCGAGGCCGCGAGCCGGTGCCCAGTCCGAGCCGAACTGGTGAGGCGAGAGGCGCGGGCGAATCCTTCCTCTTTAATTGCCTGAACCGTCAACCGGCATATCATTCACCGTCACCCCATTCTTTGAACTGATAGAAGTGTCATACACCTTTAGATTATCCAAATGCGTTCCCGATTCATTCTTGACGAGAGTGAGCTCGACGATATTGCCTTTCATGGTCTGTGGTGAGAAGTATTGGTCAAAAAGGAGATTGCCCAGTGAATAATAGACAGGCACATCCCCGATCCATTCATGGTCTTCGATGACGTGCGGATGGGAACCGATTATAGCTTTGGCACCGGCCGCTATGAGGGCGCGAGCTTTGGCATGCTGGTCGGCTGTCGAAGTGGCTGAATATTCCACGCCCCAATGCGGCATGACGATGACAAAGTCTCCGGCGGCTGAAAGCCTCTTTACGTCTGCTACGATACGGTCAAAGCCTGGCTGGAAAGCATGATAGCCCACGAAAGCGACGCAGATCTCATTCTCGCATGTGACCTTTTCAGTCCCCGAATCATTCCACGGATCGCCGAAGTGCCCGATGCCATTCACGTCTAACCAATGTTCCGTCTCCCTGAATCCGCTCAAGCCGAAGTTGTCCGTATGATTGTTAGCCAGACTGACGAGATCGATGCCTGCATGCGCCAATGCGATCGGGGATGACGTAGCAAAGGTAAAGTTGAGATTGTCGCTTACGAGCTTATTGCCGGGAAGAAGGGTCTTGGACGAGCTCGAAGTGACCGGCCCCTCAAGATTGGCCACTGCGATATCGGCGCTCTTGAAGAGGGGCGCGACCCCGGTGAGGAGAGAATCATAGCCGTTCTCCTGCCCCAGAAGGCGGACATTGCGGTCGAACATGATGTCGCCGGCCATGAGGATTGTGAGAGAATCAGCTTTATTTTGGGGCGCTTGGGCTGCCGGACTTGAAGAAGGTGAGACGACTGTTGCAGAGAGGACGACTGCCGTGTTTTGCGTATGCCCGAAGAAT
>CAYYHS010000706.1:0-1894 GCA_964471785.1 uncultured Chitinophagaceae bacterium | reverse complement strand
CTAAATAAATTCGGCCTTGTACCGCGGCCGCGCAGGTCGAATTTTTCAGACGGTCATTACTTTCCATTTATGGAGGCTCCACATGAAAAAACAAATCATTTCTATTTTGCTTCTAACATTGGCCTGTATCATTGTATATTCCATCGCATTCTCATCACCACCCCCAATGAATAAACATTGCATCG
The DNA here is from genome assembly GCA_964471785.1 of uncultured Chitinophagaceae bacterium. Taxonomy (GTDB): domain Bacteria; phylum Bacteroidota; class Ignavibacteria; order UBA10030; family UBA8401; genus JAGVPT01. Next base: position 1,709 of record CAYYHS010000706.1, on the reverse strand, counting down.
TCAAACTTTATGACGGAGGTAATGTCGTTCAAACATGGGAGGCTATCGACTTTGGACAGACTGACGGACAGACGTTGATCTTTTCTGTGGGGACTGATGTCACACCTCGACGAGTCAGAATCCATGGCACTTGGACAATAGAGGAGCAGGAGTAACAACCAATCCAGTTGTTCCCCTCGCGGAGGCAGTGCGGGCTCGCTGACGGGATTGAGCTTCTAACACATAGTAATTGAGAATAGAGGAGAAATCTCTCGTGCGTGATATCTATCTCTACGGAATGATCTCAGCAAGCAACGTGTATGTGCTCGATGCGGCCTTTACATTCCCTCATCCAAATTAAATAAACAGAAATAGAGCAACACTTACCTTCGGTCGGAGGTGAAGCGGTAAATTCAGCCGTCATGTTGTCGAAGTTGGGAGTGAAGACGAAGCTCGATGGCAACTGGCTGAACCGAACCAACGCCGACAAAATCTTCAACATTCTAAAATCTTCTGACATTGACGAATCACGCCCGACGGTTAAAGAACATTACGGGACTGAGGAGATTGTCATTACTGACCGTGAATCGCGTACTGTATTCGGCAACTATGCCAGCTTTCATTCGGGAGAACGACAATGGAATTTCCCCCAAGAGGTTGATATTCGGGATGCGGCTATTATTGCGTTGGATCCATATCTCAAAGAGGAATCGTTAAACGTCGCACAAATGTGTGTACGAAACAAAAAGCCGTATGTCACAATCGACTGTACGTATGATGATTTCATGGCTCGGCATGGGGAGGCCCTCATTATTTCTCACGAGTTACGGGATAAAGCATATCGTGATGCTCCTATGGTTGATGTATTTGAAGGTTACCAAAGAAACTGCGAAGGCTTAATCATATTCACGTTCGGCGGAGATGAACTATGGTATGGACGCCGGGGCCAGTCGATGAAAAAGCAGAAGCCGTACAGGATAACACCTGTAGACACTACGGGTGCTGGTGATTCATTCCGCTCGGGTATCATCTACGGTCTATTGAATTCATGGGACGACGAGTCAACGGTGGAGTTTGCCTCGGCTGTTGCTGCCTGTGTGTGCCTGACAATTCCGCATACTCTCAACGCGCCGGACAAGGATGGTATTATCAGATTTATGCAGGACAATAAACGTAAATATTTCGGTTGCTTGTGAAACATCTCCCTTCATTCCTACTGCCTCTTACCGCCCTGGTAATTATTCCCTTCGGGATCGAGAGTAATTTCGCTGTCACAGTCGATGGCGAGTCTATTATCGGAGCTTTCTTGGTGCTTGCCGGACTTATTGTTCTTGCCGCTACAGCGTCATTATTTATTCGGTTTGGCGAAGGGACAATCGCGCCCTGGAGCCCGACAAGAAGACTCGTTGTCAAGGGGCCTTATCGGTATGTTCGAAATCCTATGATCACTGGTGTGCTGTCTGTGTTGCTCGGAGAAACTCTGGCCTTTCATTCCGTTCCGATACTTATCTGGCTCGTCTCTTTCTTTGTAATCAATAACATTTATTTTTTCTTTTTAGAAGAGCCCGGTCTGGTGAAAAGATTCGGCGACGATTACGTTCAATACGCGCGAAACGTTCCGAGGTGGATTCCGAGGATGAAGCCTTGGAACATTGATAATAAAGACGCTATGGGGTAGTGCCGTTTCCAATAATAAATATTGTATTTGGAGGCCAGAGTCACACTGAGCG
>CAYYHS010000705.1:0-1898 GCA_964471785.1 uncultured Chitinophagaceae bacterium | reverse complement strand
GGTACTTTCCGCAGACATCATTGCCCGACAGCTCACCGACACCAATCCCACCATTAGGAAGAAGATTGCATCCCTCTTCGGTGAGGGAGCATATGACAGTAGCTCCGGCTTGCTCATTCGGGAGTTTGTCGCCGAACATGCCTTCACCGATCCTGAGAAACTCCAGTCGCTCAATGCGATCGTTCATCCTGCTGTCTTAGCGCGGATCGACGTGGATCTACAAGAGATCGAAAAGAAGACAAGTGCTCGGTATGTTGCAATCGAGGCCGCTTTGATGTTCGAGTCGGGATTGAACAAGAAGGTTGACTACGTTCTGGCGGTTCTTGCCGATGAGGCTGTTCGTATTTCGCGAAGCCAGATCAGAAATGCGCTAACCGAGGAACAGACTCGCCTGAGGATGGAACGACAAATCTCTGCGGAGGAATCCATCGATAGATCCGATTTTGTGCTTTACAACAATGATTCAATGGATGCGTTTAAGAAAAAAGTTGCCTTTTTTCATGCGCTCTTTATGACCCTCAAACCACGACCAGAGAAAGACAATGACAAGAATTGACGACGAAGCGAAGATCTTTTTCAAAACCTACAAGCGCCTTCCCCTTGAGATCGATCGGGGAGAGGGTTGTTATCTCTATGCCAAGGACGGAAGAACATATCTCGACATGTTCGCCGGTCTCGCCGTGAATGCTCTCGGTTACGGTCATCCGGGAGTCGTTGCCGCTATCGAAAAACAAGCCCGGAGCTACACGCATCTCTCGAACTTTTTCATCCAGCAGCCGCAGATGGAACTGGCCGAGACTCTCCTGCGTCATTCGGGATTTCAAAAGATTTTTTTTACGAACTCCGGAACCGAAGCAACAGAAGGAACGATTAAGCTTGTCCGGAAATGGGGAGCACCTTCGAACAAAACGAAGATTTTCGGAATGTCGAACGGCTTCAGCGGAAGGTCGATGGGATCGCTCTCGATCATGGACAAGGATAAATACCGCGAAGGGTACGGACCTTTCCTCGAGAATTGCAGCTACATCGTCTTTAACGACATCGCTGACTTGCGCGCAAAAGCGGATCAGCATACGGCGGCAATATTCCTCGAATTCATTCAGGGAGAGGGAGGGATTGTTCCGGTTACCAAAGAATTTGTGGATGAGCTCGAAAGCCTCCGGAAGAAATACGGGTTTCTCATCGTCGCTGATGAAATCCAGAGCGGGATCATGCGTACGGGAAAATTCTTCGCATTTCAGCATTTCGATTTTCATCCGGACGTCGTCACGATTGCGAAGCCGATCGGAGGCGGGCTTCCTCTCGGGGCGATTCTGGGGAACGACGCAGTCGCGTCTGTTTGGTCATACGGCGTGCATGGAACAACCTTCGGCGGCAATCCCGTTGCATGCGCAGCCGGCAAGGTGGTTATCGATACGCTGACTACTGACGCAATGAAGCGCCAAATCCAGGAGCAGTCTTCCTATTTGTTCGCGCAGCTTGCTTCGTTGAAGAAAAAGTTCAGCGTCATCAAAGAAGTACGGGGCGCCGGATTTATGATTGGAGTCGATCTCTCTGTCGACAGCGCTCCGATTGTCGACGAGATGCTCGCCCGGGGAGTCCTGGTCAACTCAACGGAGAAGACTGTGGTGAGAATTCTCCCGCCCCTCATCGCTCAGAAAAAAGAAATCGACACGTTGATCCGAGTCTTTGACGAAGTCTTGGCACTCAACTTCAAATCAAACTGAGTATTATCTCAAGATGAAGTTTTGGTTAATAAATCCCTTGACATTTTAGGACCTCCGCCATATATTGGCACTGCCTGAACAACCCAAATCCATCTATTACCAACTAACTTTTCGAGGTCACGTATGAAGAAATTACTGTCGATCGCTGCAGCAGCGCTCCTTTTTACGTCG
>CAYYHS010000704.1:0-1901 GCA_964471785.1 uncultured Chitinophagaceae bacterium | reverse complement strand
ATCTGTTTCTCGGCATGCGCCGCGTCTATGGACAGTCCCGCGGTAAAACGTTTCTCAAGTTCTCGTTGCTCTCAGGATTGTACGGCTGCGTGCTTATCGCCGCCGCTTTGGGTGCGACATTCATACTTATATCATATCTCTAACAGCGAGGTCTACATGCCTTCGGACCGGCTTAACACACTTCGTAGTAAAAAATCGGCAGCGTTGGATGGGGGCGGAAAACAGCGGATCGAGGATCAACACAAAAAGGGGAAACTTACCGCCCGCGAGCGTCTCGACCTGTTGGTCGATGAGGGGACATTCGAAGAAATCGGAATGCTGGTGACTCATCGCTCATTCGATTTCGGATTGGAGACACAAAAATACCCGGGCGATGGAGTCGTGACCGGTCACGGAAGAGTGAACGGAAGAGAGGTCTTTGTCTACAGCCAGGATTTTACCGTATTCGGAGGCTCCCTCTCCGAAGCGCACGCCGAGAAAATTTGCAGGATCATGGAGCTTGCGATGAAAGTCGGCGTTCCGCTGATCGGGTTGAATGACTCCGGAGGTGCTCGAATTCAGGAAGGGGTTGTTAGTCTTGGAGGCTATGCCGATATTTTCCTGCGGAACACTCTTGCCTCCGGTGTTATCCCGCAGATTTCTGCTGTCATGGGACCTTGCGCTGGAGGAGCCGTCTATTCTCCAGCCATTACAGATTTCGTGTTTATGGTGAAGAACACGAGTTATATGTTTGTGACCGGCCCCAATGTGGTAAAGACCGTTACGCATGAAGATGTCTCATTCGAGGAGCTTGGCGGGGCCGTTACGCATGCCACGAAAAGCGGAGTCGCTCATTTTGCGTGCGAGAGCGAGGTCGAATGCATCGATCGCATTAAGACGCTCCTCTCGTTCCTCCCTTCGAACAACATGGATGATCCTCCGATCCTCCGGTCTGCCGATTCCGTATCGCGGATGGACGAATCGCTCAATACCATCGTACCGGAGAATCCTACGAAGCCGTACGACATGCGCGGGGTTATCCACACGATCGTCGATAACGGGAATTTCTTTGAAGTGCATGAGCATTATGCCGAAAACCTCGTTGTCGGATTTGCCCGGATGGATGGGCGTTCGGTTGGAGTCGTGGCGAACCATCCTGCCGTGCTCGCCGGAGTGCTCGATAACGATGCCTCTATGAAGGGAGCCCGGTTTGTCCGGTTCTGCGACGCGTTCAACATTCCGTTGCTTGTGTTGGAAGACGTTCCCGGGTTCCTTCCGGGAACTGCGCAGGAGTGGGGAGGGATCATCAAGAACGGGGCCAAGCTTTTGTATGCGTTCTGCGAGGCGACAGTTCCGAAAATAACCATCATCACACGGAAGGCGTACGGCGGCGCGTACGATGTTATGAATTCTAAACACATCCGTGGAGACATCAATTTTGGCTGGCCGACGGCGGAGATCGCTGTGATGGGACCGAAAGGGGCAGTAGAGATTATCTTCAAGAAAGAGATAGAAAAGGCGGGGGATAAGGAGGAGGCGATCAAGCAAAAAGAATATGAGTTTCGCGAAAAATTTGCCAACCCCTACATTGCTGCCGAGCGGGGTTATCTTGACGACGTCATCGAGCCGAAAGAGTCGCGACCCAGAATCATCAGGGCGCTGCAAATGCTCGATACAAAGGTCGATCGGAATCCCAAAAAGAAGCATGGCAACATTCCGTTGTAGCCAGATAGCAGTTGCAAGTTTTTTCTCGATTAGCTACATTAGTACAGAAATTAAGCGACACCCGGAGAGGTGGGTGAGCGGCTTAAACCAGCGGTTTGCTAAACCGCCGTACGGGGTAAACCTGTACCGAGAGTTCAAATCTCTCCCTCTCCGCACAATGGCCCGGCAACGGGCCATTTGTATTTTAAGTGAACGGC
>CAYYHS010000703.1:0-1902 GCA_964471785.1 uncultured Chitinophagaceae bacterium | reverse complement strand
AGTCCTTCAATCCTGGATTTGTCAAACCATCGTACGGCGGATTGCGCGGCCTCGACAATATCTGGGGAGGGCTGATCGATCTTCATCAAGAGAAGAACAATCTCAGCGCTCTCTCCCCCGCAAAGAGACGCCGGCTCGAAAGTTCGTGCATCGCGCGGCGTGAAGTCGATATTGTCATGTTGCTGCCCCCACACGGTTCGTAGGCCGTTCTGGATCACCTGACACTTAAGAATACACTCGATCCCTTTTGCATAGGCTTTGTGGACTCGTTCCCTGCGGGCCTCATCGACAAACGAGTAGTACCGACGATACTCCACGATACGCTGAAGCACGCTCATGACCCCCGTCATCGCACCGTCGTTGAAGGTAATGTATTTCCTGTACCCGCTCGTGTCGGGATAAAACTGCGGCCAACCGCCGTTAGCGTATTGGGCAGATAGAATAAAATCAATTCCGCGCAGACACCCATCGCGGTACCTTGTGTCCCCGGTTGCGGTGAATGCCTTCGCAAGATACTCCACTTGTGAATGAGTCGTACCGTTGTCAAAAGTTGTATTGAGATCATTCACGGTTGCGAGGACTGATTCCCTTTGCTGGTTATTCAGGATTGCGAGCATATCATAGTTTTTCGGCCATCCTCCGTTCGCCTTTTGGAACAGAAGAACATTGTCTGCAATCTTGGTGATTTCCGAATCCCGGTATCTTTTCTGATCAGCAAGAGGAGTGATCACGCGATCGTCATCAAAAATGCTGTACCAATGGTGAGAGCTGTCAAAGAAGCCCATGGTATCGATCATTTCGTCGTTCGTCAGCTTCAGTTCATACTGCGATAGTGCGGGCATACTCGCAACGGTTAAGAGCACGGGCAGCAACAGATTTCTGAAACTTCTAACCGTACAATTCTCCGTCCCGCGGCGAAGCAATCGAGTAATAATTGGGGATCTGCTCATTTGTCAATGTGTGATGTACTTTTTGAAAACAAGGTATTTAAGGATGGTATCGCCGACGTTGCGAATACCGTGAGTCATGTTGGATGGACAATAGAAGCTTGTGTACGGGCCACCAATTTTCGTTTCTCCGTTCAGATAGAACTCCGCCTTCCCTTCGATGACAAAGAAAAACTCGTCCTCAGGGTGCGCATGAGGCGCATGCGTGGCGCTGTGGGGACCCACGACGCTAAGCTTCACGGTTTTGCCGCCTGCAAAATCCTTATCGGCGAACCAATATTGATATCCCACTTTCGTCGACTCTATTCTGCTCATCGTGAATTCATTCACACAGTTCTTTATCGAATACCTGACTGACGCGCTGTCACTTCCCCCTTCTTTTGATTGCGCCAGGAGGCATGAATAGACGATGGTCAAAACTGCAAAAGAGTAAATCCTCTTCATGCTCAACCCTGTTTTGTTGAAAGAACCCTTCTCTTGATACAAGGACACCTCCTTATGCAGGCCGGCTAAGACCGTCAACGGGGAGTTGGTTCTCAGTGTTCTTCCGGTAGCAAGACGAACTTCACAAAATTGCTCGTATCAAAATATTTCTTGGCCGCTTGCTGGATCGCTCCCGCCGAGAGGCTGTCGACTAAGGCCGGGTAGCGCAGAATTCCATTCGGATTTCCACCGTTAACATAATAAGAATGGAGGCTGTTGAGCCAATATCTATTCTCTTTCAGATTCACCTCATACTGACGACGCTGGATTTCTTTTACCTTAGTGATATAATCGTCTTTCGGTTGCATATTTTTGAGGCTGTCGATCTGTTGAAGCGCTGTAGCAATAAGTTCATCGACTCGAGTTGGAGAGCAGCCGAATGAAACCGTAATTCCGTACTCTTTCCGGGGACGAAGAGAAGGCGAGCCGCTCGCGTTAACGTCGTAGACTCCGCTCTTGTCTTCACGCATCA
>CAYYHS010000702.1:0-1904 GCA_964471785.1 uncultured Chitinophagaceae bacterium | reverse complement strand
TCTTTACCAAGAAGCCGCGAGCAAATCAAGCAAGCGATCAACGAGATTGAAGATCCGAGGGCGCGTATTCGAGCAGAATTGTATTGGCCGAGCTCCAGATCTTCTGTATATGAAACCGGAGAAGCCCTTCTTAAGAAGGGTAAGTACGCTGCGTTTGTCTCACAGTGCGAGAAAGTGATCGCGGACGGATTTACTGACGGTAAGAATCACAGGAATTCAAACAACACTCTCGAAACTTCATTGAATTGTCATTTCCTTGCTATTTTCTATCACTCTGCCGCGATAACCCTTTCCCGTGGCCTTTCTAAAACCCCTCCTGACGGAAACCCTCCCGTTGACTGGGATCGCGCTTTCAAATATTGGGACCTAGTCATAAAGGACGATCTTTTCTGGAAGCATGTTGCGGATCGGGCGGTGCTTCTGAATGATGCCCGAATCGATGAGTCCGATATCCGACGGTTCAGACGAGAGTTACCTTTGGAACTTCTGCGTGTCAATGTCTCGCGCGCAGCGGCGAACTTCGAAGGGGGACAATCAGACGACTTCGTTGCGAATTGTGGAATCATCATGATGGCACGGTTCGGAGCAAACACCGACAAGGCGCTGAAGGAAGTCACGGTGCCGCTACAATCCAACTTCGAAAAGGCTATCCGAGAAATCAGATCTTCAGTGTCCGAGACGGCAATCAGACCACAGGTGCCAGCGGCGCAGAACACGACAGCAGACACAGAGGAGAGAGGGCTCGATCCGCAGAAACTGACCGCATATCTTGCAGGGGTCGAAGGGACCATTAACAAGAGCCTTGTTCCCTTGGGTCAATTGGTCAAGCAGGCGGGATTAGAGAAGACGGAGCCTGCCCCTGAGATATTGGATGGAGTGGCATACGCTTTCCGGTCTTTATCTCTGGCTTTCAACAACTATGGAGGAATGCCACACGCCTCTGTGCGACTCACTAAAGCCGCAAAAGAGTATGCGGCGACTACCGAATGTAAAGACCGCCTCGACGAGGACTATCAAACACTCCAATTTCTTTCACTCCAAAGGGACGCATCGGAGCTGGCGGGGGCATCCCGCTATAAGGAGTCTCTGGATAAGTTGGAGGCAGCGCGACAATTCGCTTCATCGGACCAGGAAAGACAAACGATTGATGAGTGGGTAAAGCTGGCGAAGAAGCGGCTAGTCCTCGAAGGTGTCAAGCAAATTGACAGTCCTCCAACCATGTACACGATTAATGGCATTGGGACTAGGTTATATGGCAAGCGGAACTTCGATGCTCAATCTCAGTCATATGTGGCTACGCTGTACTTCACATTCTTCTATGTTCCGATTTTTCCTTTTTCTTCCTATCGCGTCAGCGATGCAGGGGGCAATCGATATAATTTTCTAGGGAAGGTTCCTCTGAAATGGACCGCATTCATCGCTCCCGCCGTTGTTGCCTTGATAATCGCATTTTTCATGATCCAAGGGAATACTGATACGACTCCTTCCAGTCCGGTGCAGGATGCACCCAGCGGTTCAGTCGGGACTGCAACGACTACCCAATCACCCTCTAGTGACAAAGCGAGCCTGGGCCAGTGGATTGATCAGGAACGAGCGCGACTGAGTTCGGACCAATCCGAATTGGACTCGGATGGAAGCCGGATCGATTCGGACCATCGGTCTATAGATCAAAGAGCCGCTGAATTGAACGCTGGGAATCCTTCCCAGGAGGAAACTGATAGCTATGAGACATCGCGGCAGCGATTCAATAGTGAAGTGCAGGCATTCAATGCGCGAGTGGAAAAACACAAAGCGGATGTTGCAAGGTTTAATGCTGAGGTCAGCCGATACAACGCGATGCCGTAAGGGAACTCTATGAAACACTTCTTCGGGAAAGAACGAAAAACCGAACCTTTGCCAGATCA
>CAYYHS010000701.1:1058-1906 GCA_964471785.1 uncultured Chitinophagaceae bacterium | reverse complement strand
ATATTTATTCACTTGGTGCAAGAGTCACGTTGAACGATTTTACGATCTACCGGGCCCTCGTCATGGATTTCAGAAACGATACCAATGTCTACGACATCAAAGATCAGTTCATGTTCGGAAACGAGTTCTTAGTCTCGCCCGTAGTCGAGCAGCATGCCCGTTCAAGAAAAATCTATCTTCCAAAGACGGAAGGGGGATGGATCGATTTCTGGACGGGATTGAAGTATGAATCACGCCAAACGGTCGATGCCGCAGCACCGCTTGAGACTCTTCCCCTCTTTGTCAGAGCCGGCTCTATCGTTCCAATGGGACCGTTCGTTCAGTACGCTGAAGAAAAAACGGATGGTACTATCGAACTGAGGGTATATTCCGGGGCCGACGGCTCGTTTACTCTATACGAAGATGAGGACGATAATTTCAATTATGAAAAAGGATCCTATTCGACCATTCCGATTCGATGGGATGAGAAGAAAAACACGCTCGTCGTCGACAACCGCCGCGGGAAATTTCCAGGGATGATGCGGCAGAGGAAGTTCCATATCATCTGGGTCGGAGACCATCATGGCGCCGGATTGAAGCCGGAAACCCGAGTCGACGCAACGGTTTCATACAATGGGAAAAGAATCGAAGTGGTACGGAAGTCGGAGAGCCACAAGAAACCGTGAACAGGGATGGTATGCTAATCTTGAGAAGAATCGACTCAATAATGCCTTGTCGTGTCATCCCGAGCGGAGTGAAAGATCCCGAATACTGAAGCCTTATCGTTTTACAGTGTTGAGCTGCCATAGATTCTCCCGAAGGTCGCAAGCGATCCCTTTGGGAGATGCCTTCGGCATTCACTTCGCTTC
>CAYYHS010000701.1:0-1048 GCA_964471785.1 uncultured Chitinophagaceae bacterium | reverse complement strand
AGAATGATTTTCGACTTTACCACGATATGTCACCCTGAGCAAAGCGAAGGGTCTATGACAGTGAAGCTACTTAACAATGCCCGCCGATTATGTCGTCGAACAAGAACAACCAAAGAAAATAAGTTGAGATTATTATTATTTTTTCGCACTTTCTTGCTGTATAGTATTTCCAGAGATCGTGGGGGTATTCGCCTAACTCATCAACTTGCTAGGAATTTGTGACCCCCAATCGTCCCCCCTTTCCAGACGGTTTCCCATCTTCCACGGCCATCACAAAGGAGCATGCAATGAACTTTGCCATCCCGAAAAATAGCACTTTCGGTCTCAGACTTCTTATTTTCATCTTCCTCTTTGGCGTCAGCCTCCCGTGTGCTCGTGTCTATTCACAAAATACCCCGCCGAAGGGCGGATGGTCACACGTGAAGTATGCGGTATATTTCACGTATACCGATATCGAACATCTCCTGATAGATTCGACGCAGTTTGTCAAGACCATTGACTACTTTGCTCCCGTCAGACCTTACAAAGTATATCTGGAAGGCAACAGCGATGCGGATATCGACGTAGCGCTGATGAAGAGAATTGCTGACCGATTTCGTTCCATGGGAGTAAAAGTATCGGGCTCTATGGTCGCCGTCGGCCGGCATGGTCCGTCTGTCTACAATAATGCAGAGGACATGGCCACGCTCGAAAAACGGATGCGGGCGCTCGCGCAGGTTTTCGACGACATCATTCTCGACGATTGGCTCTTTACGACCGCAACGGACGAAAAGAGCATCAAAGATCGGGGAGATCAAAGCTGGGCAGACTACCGCACGAAACTGATCCTGGAGCAGTCAAAGAAGCACATCATCGACGCGGCGAAACAAGTCAATCCGCATGCGAAGGTGATCATTAAGTACCCTAACTGGTACGAGGGTCATCGCGAGAATGGTTATGATGTCTACCGCGAGACCATGCAGTTCGACAACATGGCGGTGGGCATCGAAACGCGCAATCGTATGACTCATGACCAGCATATTCCGATCTACAGCGGATATATTTTCCA
>CAYYHS010000700.1:0-1917 GCA_964471785.1 uncultured Chitinophagaceae bacterium | reverse complement strand
GAAAACCTCTCACGGGTTATATTTGCCCCCCGGCGTCAAGGAGAAGGAAAAAGTTCAGAGTGGTTATATCGTCAAAGTCGGACCCGGCTACCCTGTTGTGAATCCGAATTTTGTCGATCAGGAACCGTGGTCCACGACTCCGAAAGATCCGGTGAAATACATCCCGCTTCAGGTTGAAGAGGGGGACTATGCAATATTTCTCAGGGATGCCGCAATTGAAATCGAGTATGAAGGAGAACAGTACCTTATCGTTCAACAATCGTCGCTTCTCATGTTGATCCGGCGAAGCTCATTTCCCGAGATCGGGCTATGAGTTCGGCGACGAACGACGAACACATTTTCAGCGAAGCGAACATTCACAAACAATTGCAGACTGCCCCCTTCACCCAGGGTTTTTATACACTCAGATTCTACACCAAGGATGGGAAGCCTTCCGACCATCCTACAGGGACGCTATCCGACTTCTACCTTTATCCTTCGGGCGGGACTCTCCGCGACAGCACATTCAACCTTGTATTTTATGATTCGCAGTTCGACACGTACCGCGGTTTCAAACCGCCCCATTTAAACAGAAAATGAAAAAGTAAAAATGAAAAAGTATGCGGCGCACATGTTTTCATTTTTACTTTTTCATTTTGCTTCTTACTGATTTCTAAGAAAGGCAACCATGCAGCCAGAAGAGATATTAGAGAGTATCACCGGCGGCTTTTTTGCGCTCGATAAGGACTTCAAGTTTACGTACTGGAACCGCGCAGCGGAGGAGGGAACTGGTTTTCAGCGGGATCAAGTGCTGGGCAAACACGTCTTCGAGATCTTCCCGAATGCCGAATCGTCCGAACTTGGGGACCGCTATCGGGCAGCGATGGAGACAAAATCGTTTCAGTCATTCGAGACGAGTTACCGCGACAAGAATTTTGAAATATGGTACAGCATCCGGATTTACCCGAACGAAAACGGACTCTCGGTATTCTTTCAGGATATCACGCACCGGAAACAGCAGGAGCGCCAGCGGGAAACGCTGCTGGAAATATCTCACGTTATCAACACAAGCAACCAGCTCGATGATTTGTGCGCTCAGGTTGTCCACACGATTGCCGCCCGGTACGACCTTCCTTTTCATCATGTCTTGATGTATATCTTTCGCCCGCAGGATGAACGGATCATTCTCGTGGCTCCCGAACTTCCGTCACTCGAGTGGGAGAAGAGTCTCACCGCGCGATCGGTCAACGAACAGGATCCGGTCGCCTGCATCGACGCCGTTATCACCGGTTCAGCTGTGATTACCTCCGACATCTCCCGGAGTTCGTACTATGCCATCGCGCCCGAAATGCTCCTCTCGACGATGGCGAAGACAGTCATGGCTATCCCGCTGAAGGTTGAAGGGGAGCTTGTCGGGGTGATCGAAATCCTGCTGAATTCCGACCAGGCGTTCGCCGAGCGGGAACAATCATTCCTCTCTCTTATTGTAAATGAGCTGGCGGTCGGGATCAGCCGCAGGGGATTAATCGACGAACTGCGTGTAAAAAATGTCGACCTGGAAATACAACGTGCTCAAACGCAGGACGCCCATGAGACGCTCAAAAAATTCCTCGCCTTTTTCAGTCACGAACTTCGATCTCCGCTCAATTCCATCATCGGCTTTTCGGAACTTATTCTGACAGAGATGCCCAAGCTGGATGCGGCGACCATTGCTTCGTACACGACCTCGATCAGCCAGAGCGGAAAGCATCTTCTGCAGCTCATTAACGACATTCTCGACCTCTCGAAACTGGAGGCGGGAAAGTTAGAACTTCACTACATGAGTATCCCGATCCGGCAGTTCATCGAAGGACTCGCTTCCTCGCTTCGCCCCCAAATGGAGGATAAGAAACTGACATTCGAGATTACGATCGCCGACGAGCTTGACGACATCGTTAC
>CAYYHS010000699.1:0-1918 GCA_964471785.1 uncultured Chitinophagaceae bacterium | reverse complement strand
TCTGGGCAGCAATCCCTTTTGAATTTCGCGAGCGACGATAAGTTCGTTTTCCAGTTTCTGTTTTTCGATCGCTTCCTGGAAAAGGCGAGTGTTTTCCAGCGAGATGATCGCCAGATTGCCGAGACTGTAAATGAACTCGAGATCGGAACTCGAATAGGTCCCTCCCCGGAGGCGATCGCCGAGACAGAGTATTCCCTTCACCTCGTTCTGCAACTGGAGAGGGATCAAGGCGACGATGCCTTGACGCTCGCACTGTTCGCGGATGGCCAGCAGATTTTTCTTCCGTTGGAGGTCGGAGACCAAGATTGGCGAAGTAATATTCTCGAAAATAGCCTCCTTGTACTCCGCAAGAGGCCTCGTTTCGATGCGTGAAACGACTGTCTCGCCATTCCGCAGGCAAACGGCATAACGGCCTGCGCCGATTTGGCCCATCAGGGTGAAGGTGAAGAGCTTCAGTAATTTCTCTCGGTCAAAGATGGCGTTGAACTCCTTGCTCAACTCGAACAGTGTCCTCAATTCCTGCACTTTTACATCGAGGGCGCGGTTCACGTTCTTGATCTCATTGAACGCAATTCCCTTTTCGATCGCCGACGCTGAGATGCTGATAATAGCCTCGACAAACTCCTTCTCATCGGCTGAAAGCTTTTGACTCCCCAGCCTCTTTCCGATTCCGAAAAATCCAAGCACGACACCGTGCGAAACAATCGGAAACACTCTCACAATGCCGCCGTCGATCAACGGACGGACCTCAGGATAGTGCGATTTTGAAAGTGAAAAATTCTTTTTCGGAAGGCGACGAAAAAGAAATTCGCGTTCGGACAGTTGAAGGGGTATCCCTTTCGAATTCTCGACCCTGAAATATTTCGATTTCGTTTTGATAAGAACAACGCTCTTGGAGAGAAGTAACTTGCCCATGAGGGTCAGCAGCACCGTCCCGAGAATAAACTTCAGGTCTAGCGAAGAATTGACGACGTTGCTGAATTCGAACAGGGGTGTGATATCGGCCCTTTGATCCTGCTTCGCTTTGCGGCTTCCTCGGTCAGATCGAACAATGTTCGGCTTTCTTTTCATTGATATTCAGTGATGTGGGGTGGAGTTGCGAAGTGTGATGGCTCGAAGTTCCGGGTGCACAGACAGAGAGGGTGCAGTTTCAATGAAGGTATTTGATGAGTCGAACAACATTCTTCCTCGGCTGATTTGAATACTCGACTTTATCCATCAGCTTCTTCATCAGATACATCCCGAGGCCTCCACGTTTGTAGTGGGAAATATATTCCTTCATGTCAGGAACTGGCACTCGTTGGGGGTCAAAATGGTTTCCGCCGTCCTGGATCACGATCTCGAATTCGGGCTTCTTCATTGAGATAACGATGTCAATTTCCTTGTCCGTCGCATAGTGATACGCGTGCTTGATAATATTAGTACATGCCTCGTCGACGGCCAGGGCAATATTATTGACGTCATCCTCCGCAAATCCGAAGACTTTCGCAGCATCGGCAACGAATTTACGTGCCAGCACAAGCTTGTCCGTCTGACTCGGAATCCGCAAATTCTTCTTAGTGGTTTTCTGTTTAACGCGATCGGTCAACGTCTCACTCTCTTTCTGTCCTTTCGTCCACGACTCCTTACTTGGTCGACTGTTTCTTCGCGTCGAATTTTCGTACCGCTTCATGTTCGTCGGTGAAAATTTCGTACAACATCGGAAAACCAAGCAAATCGAAGATATTATAGACTTTCGGAGACATGTTCGACATCTTTATATCTCCCCCGCCCGTACGCACATCCTCGATAAAAGCCATGAAAACTCCCAAACCGGCGCTGGAAATGTATGCGAGGTCTCTGCAATTGACCAAGATATTGTATTTTTTTTCTTTCAGAAGTTTTTGGAATGCTTCTTCAAGGTTGGGAGCCGTATGTG
>CAYYHS010000698.1:0-1919 GCA_964471785.1 uncultured Chitinophagaceae bacterium | reverse complement strand
GATGAGAAGTCAAGGAAGAATTGAATGTCTTGCGAAGATCCCACCCACCCCATGCAAGAATGTAACAAATGTCTAAGGAATAGACAACCGAAGAAAATGGAGATCACAGTACACATTCTCAACAAAACCTGGCCAAATCCTTGTGAACGGCGCGAATAAGCGCCAAAACGCAAGGCAAATATTTCTTGTATATCAGCCCTAATTTTTATATTTTAATATAATTCCGTGCGATTGAATCGGAAGAAAAGGATTGCCTCAAACACGGCAACCCTTTTTTGTTTGCCATGCATCCGGAGACCCTTAATGAAACGTACCTACCAGCCCCACAAACGCAAACGTAAAAACACACACGGCTTTCGGGAACGAATGTCGACAAAAAATGGCCGCAAAGTGCTAAGCCGACGACGAGCGAAGGGGCGGCACAAATTGACAGTGAGCGACGAGAAGTAGCCACTCCTCAGTACGCCATGATTGTTCGTTGATGTATCTTGGCCGCGCGGTCGACTGACAATAAAGGTATCGGGTGTGCCCAACACACTTCATAAATCTGAAATCCTTCGCGGCTACTCCGTTTTCTCGGATATACTTAAAAGTGGGGAGTTCGTTCAGGGTCCGGGACTCAGATGTTACTTCAAAAGAAAGCGAAGAGAAAACGGTGAAACGTCTGTACGTGCAGGATTTGCCGTAGCACGGAAAGATGTACCTCTCGCTGTCGATAGAAACAGGCTCAAGAGACTCATGCGTGAAGCATTCCGGCTGAATAAAGCCGGGATCAACGCGGCGGCGAAAAATAAAGATCTGGAGATTGACCTGGTTCTGATACTAAAAATTCTGCGCGGCGCGGAGGTTCGAAAAATTCAGTATACAACTGTCGAAGGTGCCTTGACCGAAGTTCTCGTTAAAATCATCTCTCTGGTATAAGCCCTCGCCATGAGTCGCATCTTCATCGGAATTGTCCGCCTTTATCAATTGCTTATCTCTCCGATCCTGCCCCCTAATTCATGCAGGTTCTATCCCTCGTGTTCCCAATACGCCGTTGATGCGTTGAACGAGTACGGTGCTTGGAAAGGGAGTTGGATGGCTGTGCGGAGAATCGCGAAATGTCACCCGTGGCATGCCGGCGGTTATGACCCCGTCCACTAAAATGGAAAAACTAAGTCCGATTCGGAGTATGATGTAAATGGACAAGCAAACAACATTCGGATTCATCCTCATTGCCGTTGTGCTGATGGTATGGATGTGGTGGAGTTCACCGCGTCCGTCGCAGCAACTTCTGAATGGCAAGCAAGCGAGTGAACAGCAAAAAGATTCAGTCGTGGCATCCAAGCCCGCAGCCACAAAGGTGGCAGCGGAAAGCAGAGCAGAGCCCCAGGATCTTTCTCCCAGAGACTCACTCGGGAAGTTTTTCGCTCATTCTGCCGCCGGCCGGGAAGAAACCATTACGGTCGAAACTGATCTCTACACCGCGGAGATTTCGACACGGGGCGGGGTCATCCGAAAATTTGAACTGAAGAATTACAAAACGTGGGATCAGCGCGCCGTTCAGCTTGTAGAGAATTCGACGGCGGGCGATTTCAGCCTCCTCTTTAGTACGACCGATGGCAAACTCGTCAACACGAAAGGACTCTTCTTTGACGCCGTTGTCCCGCCGAGCGGAACCGTCTTCCTGCGTGGTCAAGACGAGTACTCCCTGGATCTGGTGCTGAAGGCTGGTACCGGCCGCGTGGTAAAAACTCTCCGGTTTAGCAATGGTACGTACGCTCTTAATGTCGGCGTCAAGATGATAGGAATGGAAGATGTTATCGCGAATTACGAGTACCAGGTGATTTGGGAGAGCGGACTCCCCTACGCGGAACACAATAGCGTGGACGAGTCGAGGCAAGCCGAGGCATTTTCGTTTGCGGGCGGAGAGGTTGCGA
>CAYYHS010000697.1:0-1922 GCA_964471785.1 uncultured Chitinophagaceae bacterium | reverse complement strand
CAAATTTCTCGGGAGGATCAAGGAAGCATTTGACAAGAATTCGGGTCTAACAAACCTGCTTTTGGATCCATTCTTCAAGGAGACGATCGACCGTTCACAAGATGCATGGCGACGTGTCCTCTCGACGGCGATCCTCAACGGCATCTGGGTCCCGGCAATGGCGACTGCTCTCAATTATTATGACGGGTTCAGAAATTCTCGCTTGCCTGCGAATCTGTTGCAGGCGCAGCGCGATTATTTTGGAGCACACATGTATGAGAGAATTGACAAGCCGCGCGGTGAATTTTTTCATACAAACTGGACCGGCCGTGGCGGAGAGACTGCATCGTCCGCGTACGTAGTGTAACAATATCTCTAAAATCAGGAAAGATTGTCTCGTGTAGAGTCGCCAAGGTGCAAATTACCTTAAGAAAACTTACGCGTCTTTGCGTGACACCAAGTGCTTTCTAAAACTCGTGAATAATATGAATAATCGATTTGATCTTTCAGGTAAGACGGCAATAGTTACGGGAGGAAGCACCGGTCTTGGAGCCGGGATGGCGGTTGGACTTGCGGAGGCAGGCGCAGACATCGTTCTTGTTGACCGTACTGGATGTTCTGAAACGGCTGAACAAGTTCGAGCTGTTGGAAGAAAGGTAATCAATATTGTCGCCGACCTTTCTACGATAGCCCCCATCGAAACGATCATGCGGCAAACGCTTGAAGAGTTTGGAAAAGTCGACATCCTTGTCAACAATGCGGGGATTATCCGCCGGACGCCGGCGATCGATTTTTCCGAAAAGGATTGGGATGAGGTCATGGCCATCAATACGAAAACAGTGTTCTTCTTCTGCCAGGCCGCGGGCAAGGACATGATGAAAAGGAAATACGGAAAGATCATCAACATCTCTTCACTCCTTGCGTTTCAGGGAGGAATTTTCGTCCCCTCGTATGCGGCAAGCAAAGGGGCAGTTGCGCAGGTGACGAAGGCCCTGGCCAACGAATGGGCTTCGCACGGAATCACCGTCAATGCCATCGCCCCCGGCTACATGGCAACGAACAATACCAAGCCGCTGCGTGAAGATCCCGTCAGAGCCAAGTCAATCCTCGACCGGATTCCAGCGGGGCGATGGGGAGTGCCGGATGATTTGAAAGGCGTGGCGGTCTTTCTCGCTTCACCTGCATCCGGCTATGTGAACGGTCACGTCCTCATCGTCGATGGGGGGTGGATGGCGCGGTGATGGGGGAGAGATCGAAGACTCATTAGTGCAATCTCAATTGTGACCTGAACCTCAACATCGTTCCGATTTCAGAAGGAGTATTATGGTGCGAAAGGAAACACTCTCACAGATACTATCGACCGGAGTAGTGGCGGTTATCCGGATGAAAGACGCACGGCGTCTCTCAAAAGTCGTCGAAGCAATACGAGTCGGCGGAGTGAAGTGCATCGAAATCACGATGACTGTTCCCGGTGCCGTGGAGATCATTGCCGAAATGGCTCGCAGCAGCCCGTCGGATGTCCTGATTGGAGCGGGGACTGTCACCGATAAAAAAACGGCGCTCGATGTCATCAAAGCCGGCGCAAAATTTGTCGTGGGACCCGCACTGATTTTCGATATTCTGACGGTTTGCAAAGAAACCGACACTGTTTGCATGCCGGGTTGTTTCTCTCCCACCGAGATTCTGGCGGGATGGAACGCTGGAGCCGATATCATCAAAGTGTTTCCGGCAACGTCGCTCGGCCCGAAGTATTTCAAGGATATCGCCGGCCCGTTTCCACAAATCCGATTGATGCCAACAGGTGGAGTCACAGTCGAAAACGTCGGCGAGTGGGTTGCCGCCGGAGCGGTTGCCGTGGGCATTGGGAGCGACCTGCTCGACAAGAAGGCGATTGAAGAGGAGAGATACTCCGTGTTGACGGATCGTGCACAGCGCCTGACGAA
>CAYYHS010000696.1:0-1926 GCA_964471785.1 uncultured Chitinophagaceae bacterium | reverse complement strand
TTCCGGAATTTGCAGTTCAATCTGATCCAATCGTTCCTGGAGGGGTTGGTAATGACGGCCGAACCCCTTTTCCGGCATCTCTCCGCTGGTGCACATCTTGACGAGCCTGTCCATTTCATGAAGGGTATCTTTTTGTTCCGTATTAAGGTGTTCCAATAGATCTTCTTTTTCGTGAAGTGTTTGGTTGGCTCCTTGAAGATAGTTCTCGACCTCCGTCGGCGAAAAGACGAAGGACTTCAGTTGTTCATGGAAGATGGCTTCAAGATCATCCACACCGATCTTATTGCGGCACTTGCGGCAGGTGTATTTCGGAGAATTCGACGGAACGTACATTTTGCTCCCGCAGTAACATGCTGTCATTCCGGAAAAAAGGTGAACCACCCGACGGGCCACCGAGCGGTCCAGCTGCTTTTGATTGGTGATAATCTGGTTGCACTGGTTCCAGATATCTTCCGAAACGATCGGTTCGACCTCGGTGAAGACCCATTCCGATGAGGGCTTCAGGTTCCAGTGCTTTTTGTCTCCGAGGCTTTTTGTGTAGTTGGCTCTCCGCAACCCCTTCGCCATCGGATCGGTGATGAGCCGGTTCACGGTATTGTCGCTTAATTTGGAGCCGTTTCGGGTGCGGTATCCCCGTTCGTTGAGCATCCGGGCGACGGTTCTCATGCGTTTGGATTCTAGGAAGAGATCGAACATTAGTTTCCTGATCGGGGATTCCTTGGAATCAACGGCCAGCTTTTTGTCTGCCCACCGGTATCCGAACGGTGCTTGCCCGCCGAGAGGCTTTCCCAGTTTCGCCCGGATCGGCACCGAAGCAGCCACCCGGGAGTCGATCTCTTCCCGTTCCCACTGGGCCATTCCAGCGATCATCGTGTAGAACAAACGACCTGCGGGGGTCGACGTATCGATTGACTCCTGGAGAGAAATAAGGTCTGCGTCCTGTTCCCGGAAGAAGTCCGCGAAATCGAGGAGTTCCCTGGTATTCCTCGCCAACCTGGCAAGCTTCGAGAAGATGAGTCCACTTATCTTCTTGGATCGCATATCCGCCAGCATCCGCTTCGTTTCGGGATGATCCATCACCGATTTTCCGCTCACGGCTTCAAGATGATAAACCTCCTTGACGATCCACCCTTTGGATTCGGCGTAATACCGCGCCCGCTTCTCGTGATGTTCCGGGCTTTCCCCCCTAGCTTGATCCTCGGTTGAAACGCGAATCCAGATGCCCACATATTTTGAAGAATCCATGATCTCATCTCCAAGTGGAAAGTCTTGTTATACCGTTAGGAGGTTACGTCTTTCTTGTCATTTCCAATAGGGAATTTCTTTTTGAATTCATCCAAAAGGTTAGGTAGTTCAGAAATCGCTATGTCGCGAAATTGTCCTCTCGAAGCTCCACGGGCGAAGACCATCTTCCCTAAAACCTACTCGATCTGTGCACGCGCATATGCTTTCTCAGCTATATCAAGAAGCTCTTCATAGCGAGATGATTTCGCAAAGTCTTTGGGAGCTAGAAATTCGCCATTTTGAAAATTCGTATATAGGAATTCATTACGTTGCCGAAAGGTTTCATCAGCTTGAGATTTCAGATCAGGAGTTGCGATTCCTTCCACAATGGCTTTAATGGATTCTGCAAACGTGTCATAGCCTTTTTTTGCATGCAGAATATTCTTCAAGCTATCGAATAATAACTCATCTGTCTTCGCAGCTTCGAGGGCTAACTCTAGTTTTTTCGGATGCCGGAAAAAACAGTCTGTAAGATTCTTCCCGGCATTTTTCCGTTTTTCGAATAGCTCTTCTTGGAAGTCCATGATCAAGAATGCTTTTCCTGTCTCCTCTATGGAAGTACAAACGACGAAGGAGGCTAGTTCCAAGAATCCTGAATTGTGCAGAAGCCTCGCTGCTTGCATGAGTCGATCAGAAGTATCG
>CAYYHS010000695.1:0-1926 GCA_964471785.1 uncultured Chitinophagaceae bacterium | reverse complement strand
GTTCTCCTCGATGAACAAACAAAGCTTTTCCTTCCTCGTGATTCAAAAATTTCACAGCACATAGTTTAACCACTAAAGGGTCCCACGGCCCGAAGGAGAGGTTGCATTGAAAAACCAATCCAATGGATCGAACGGCCAGACCGACGGCCGCTTCTCGTTCGCAAAAATTCCTACTGTCGTAGAATATCCCGACTTGCTCAACGTGCAAATGGAGTCGTTCGAGCACTTCCTGCAAGAAAGCATTCCGCCGCATAAGCGGAAGAGCAAGGGCCTGCAGCAGGTCTTTTTGATGAACTTTCCGATCACGGATACGCGTGAAAACTACCTGCTCGAGTTTGTCGAGTACTATGTCGAAAAGCCGAAATACTCCATGCGGGAATGCCAGGAACGCGGGTTGACGTATGCGGTTCCCATGAAAGCCAAACTTCGTCTTTCGACGAAGGCTGAAAACGGGAAAGATTTTTCCGATACCATCGAAGAAGTCGTCTATCTCGGTAATCTGCCGTACATGACGGACCGGGGTACGTTTATCATCAACGGTGCGGAACGAGTCATTGTCAGTCAGCTGCACCGGTCGCCGGGAGTCTTCTTCGGCGAGTCAGTCCATCCGAACGGCACGCCGATTTTCTCGGCTCGCATCATTCCGTTTAGAGGTTCGTGGGTAGAGTTTACGACGGACATCAACAATGTGATGTACGCTTACATCGACCGGAAGAAAAAATTCCCGGTCACGACGCTGCTGCGTGCACTCGGCTATTCTTCCGATGATGAAATCCTGGAGCTCTTCGGGTTGGTTGAGGAGGTGAAACTCGCCGACATCGACTTGAAAGAATATGTCGGGCGGATCATCTGCGGAGACGTTGTCGACAGAAAAACGGGCGAGATCATCATCAACAAAGATGCGACGCTCAGCGAAGAGGTGATCAAAAAGATCAAGAAGGCGGAAGTAAAAAAGATCCGCTTCCTGAAATCGGAAGAGACTGCGGAGCGCTCCGTCATCGCGAACACGATCCAGAAAGACAGCGTGCACAGCGAGGAAGACGCCCTCGAGGCGATCTACCGCCAGCTCCGTTCGGGCGATGCGCCGGATCTCGACACGGCGAAGAACCTTATCGACAAACTGTTCTTCAACCCGAAGCGGTACGACCTTGGCGATGTTGGACGTCATCGGCTCAACTCGAAGTTGAAGCTCGATATCGCTGCGACGACGACGACGCTCACAAAGGACGATATCATCGCGATTATCAAGTATTTGCTCAACCTTCAGCAAGGCAAGACATCGGTCGACGATATTGATCATTTGGGCAACCGCCGCGTGCGGACTGTTGGAGAACAAATTGCCGCACAATTCAACGTCGGTCTTTCAAGAATGTGCCGCACGGTGCGCGAGCGGATGAATATCCGCGACCAGGAAGCGTTTACGCCTGCGGATCTTGTGAATGCCCGAACGATAACGAGTGTCATCAACGCGTTCTTCGGAACGAACCAGTTGTCGCAGTACATGGACCAGACCAACCCGCTGGCAGAGCTGACCAACAAGCGCCGCATGTCGGCTCTTGGACCTGGCGGTCTCACACGTGAGCGCGCCGGGTTCGAAGTGCGAGACGTTCACTACACACATTACGGCCGGTTGTGCCCTATCGAGACTCCGGAAGGTCCGAACATCGGGTTGATCTCGTCGCTGTGCATGCACGCCCGGGTGAACGAATTCGGGTTCATTGAAACTCCGTACCGTCCCGTGCGCAAAGGAAAAGTCTCCGACACAGAAATCGAATACCTCAACGCGGAACAGGAAGACGAATATATTATCGCGCAGGCCAACGTGCCCCTCGACGACAAGAACCGGTTTGGTACAGACCGCGTAACGTCGCGTCATCGGGGCGATTTCGTCGTCCATCCGCCGGATGATATCCAATATATGGACGT
>CAYYHS010000694.1:0-1935 GCA_964471785.1 uncultured Chitinophagaceae bacterium | reverse complement strand
AATACATCGTCAAACGTCGCAAGTAAAGAGCAGACACTATGAGCCGATCCGTCAAAAAGGGACCGTTCATCGATCCCAAGTTGCAGCAGAAAGTCGAATCACTGAACAAGAGCAACCGCAAAGCGGTAATCAAAACCTGGTCGCGTTCGTCGACGATCGCGCCGGATTTTGTGGGGCACACCTTCGCGGTGCACAACGGCAACAAGTTCATCCCGGTGTACATCCAGGAATCGATGGTGGGACACAAGCTCGGTGAGTTCGCACCAACGAGAATTTTCCGCGCGCACCCCGGATTGAGGACCGAGACAACGACGGCACCGCCGGCAGAATAACCAAGAATTTCGAACGTTCAGATTCTGGAGTTTTTTTCATGGAAGCAAAAGCCATCAACAGATATATCGGCACCTCGCCCCGCAAAATGCGCCTGGTGATCGATCTCATTCGCGGGAAATCGGTGGGCGAGGCTCTCAACATCCTCCACTTTTCCCCCAAGCACGCCTCCAAGTCGGCGGAGAAAGTGCTGCGCTCGGCTATCTCGAACTTGCAGAACAAGGACGACGCCGGCCGCATCGATACCGAAGACATCTACGTGAAGGAATGCTTTGTCGACAGCGGCGCTTCGATGAAAAGAATCCTCCCCGCTCCGATGGGTCGGGCATTCAGAATGTTGAAACGCTCCAATCACGTCACGATCATCGTGGCGCAACGCGAAACAAAGCGTAAATAGATCCACAATTATGAACTGTCGTATGGCAACCACCACACCTTTTCGGTTTTAGGAGAATACTTTGGGACAAAAAACGCATCCGGTCGGCTTTCGTTTGGGCGTCATTAAGACGTGGGATTCCAATTGGTACGATGAAAAAGGATTTGCCGCCAAACTCAACGAAGATGTTATGATCAGGAATTACGTCCGCAACCGTTTGAAGAAGGCGGGCATTTCCAAAATTCAGATCGAACGCACGCCGAAGAATGCGCGCATCACCATCCACACCTCCCGTCCCGGAATTGTCATCGGCAAGAGCGGAAAAGAAATCTCACAGCTCGAAGAAGAGCTGAAGAAGATCACCAGCAAAGAAGTCAAGATTCTCATCAGCGAGATCAAGCGTCCCGAGCTCGATGCCCAACTCGTCGCAGAGAACATTGCGTCGCAGCTGGAAGGACGGGTTTCGTTCCGGCGTGCGATGAAGCAGGGAATCACCGCAGCGATGCGCATGGGTGCCGAGGGTGTCCGCGTGATGTGCAGCGGGCGTCTGGGCGGGGCTGAAATGGCCCGCCGCGAACAATACAAGGAAGGGCGCATTCCACTTCACACGCTCCGGGCCGATATCGACTATGCTCTCGCCACGGCGCAGACAATTTACGGTTTGATCGGTGTGAAAGTATGGATCTGCAAGGGAGAAGTTCTTGGCAATGCGGCGCGGTAAAGCCGCGTGATATGTTGCACGAAGTTTTAACGGAGACTACGATTTATGTTGATGCCGAAAAGAGTTAAGTATAGAAAAGCGCAGCGGGGCCGCATGCGCGGCAAAGCAACCCGCGGCGCAACGATCGCGTTCGGCGATTTCGGATTGAAAGCGATGGAACCGGGATGGATCACGCAGCGGCAGATTGAAGCATCGCGCGTTGCGTTGACGAGGATGATGAAGCGCGAGGGAAAAGTCTGGATCAGGATTTTTCCGGACAAACCGGTTACGAAGAAGCCGGCTGAAACCCGTATGGGTAGCGGAAAAGGAAACCCGGAGTTCTGGGTTGTGGTGATCAAGCCCGGCCGCGTTATGTTCGAAATCGGCGGGGTTCGCAAAGAAATGGCGAAAGAGGCGTTGACGCTCGCCGCGCACAAGCTTCCGATCAAAACAAAATTCGTCACGCGCATCGATTACGACGCACACTAACAACGACGAACGGGCACCATGAAGACATTTGAAATTAAAG
>CAYYHS010000693.1:0-1940 GCA_964471785.1 uncultured Chitinophagaceae bacterium | reverse complement strand
TGAACAAGTCTCACATCATCAGCTTTGTTGCGACAAGCAATGCGACAAAGGCGCGAGAGTTCTACGAAGAAAGGCTCGGCCTGACATTCGTTAGCAGCGATCAATTTGCTTTAATCTTTGAAGCGAGCGGAACTATGGTTCGAGTTCAGAAAGTCGACAGAGTCGATCCTCACGGATATACTGCGCTCGGCTGGGAAGTTGCAGATATCAAGAAAACGGTCAGCGCACTTGCTGACCGTGGGGTTAAGTTTGAACGATACGAGCCAATGGATCAGGACGAACAAGGAATCTGGGAGGCGCCTAGCGGAGCAAAGATAGCTTGGTTCCAAGATCCAGATGGGAACATTTTATCGCTCACCCAGTTTTGAATAACTGCGGCTGGTGGCCTGACCGGTTGTTGAGTTGCTTCGTGTAAGGTGCGAAAGCAAAAAAAGGAGAGGTTGATGTGACGACTATTGGAAGTGTCGAAAGTTTATGGCGTTATCCTATTAAAAGCATGAGCGGCGAAGCGATGACCGAAGTGTTTATGGGATTTTCTGGTTTTTACGGCGATCGATGCTTCGCCTTCAAAAATTCATCCGCACGCAAAGGATTTCCTTATCTGAGCGCAACGGTACAACCTCAAATGCTGCGCTATCGTCCACAGTTTCGTTACGCCGAAAGAGCGGCAAAACCGCCGAATTTGACCGAAGCGATGAGCATCGCGCCCGGTGTCACACCTGCAAACGGCGAACCGAACGACCTAGTTTTGGATGTCGTTACGCCGTCGGGTGCGGTCGTCGCAGTTGATGACCCGGCGTTGATAGAAATGTTGGGTGAAGGGTTGCGAGGTGAAAATCACCTTTCGCTTGTACGTTCAGACCGCGCGTTGACCGACTGTCGCCCGGTTTCGTTGATTGGCCTGCAAACCGTCCGAAAGGTCGAAGCAGAGTTGGGCATCCCGATTGATAAACGACGCTTTCGGGCAAACATCTATCTTAATCTCGCATCGGGTGACGGCTTTGCCGAGGATACGTTGGTCGGTCGCAGACTGCGTATCGGTTCGAGCGCGGTGGTTATGGTCCTGGAACGCGACCCGCGCTGCAAGATGATCTCGCTCGACCCTGACACCGGCGAACACAACCCGGAAGTTTTACGCAAAGTCGTCCAAGCACACGCTGCCTTTGCCGGTGTTTATTGCGCCGTATTGGTCGAAGGAATATTGACGAAAAGCGATTCAATAGAAATGTTGGACTAAAGGCGTGTTACGGCAAACAAAATATTGCCATATCCAATTGACGTGACTAGTGAAATTCGGAATCGGAAACGTATCGCAACCTAAGCGAGTCGCAGTGTCCAATGAGGAAAAAAATACAAGAATATTTTTGGGAAACGGAACTAGCTATTCGCCGCCGCTCTGCGAGTCTACGACTCGTAGAGTCGTAGACAGCTTACTTGTCCCGCTCCCCTTTAGCGGGAGCTCCGATCCGTTCGGCGCCGTTTTTTCCGGCATGAGTTCCGGTCCATTAGGCCAGGCATTTTTAAGGAGTAACTTGTCCTTAGGAGAAATGCATGAACATTTTGGCAGACTGTTTTGTTGCTTTCGTCGCCGTTCTTCACGGTTGCTTTCTAGTGTTGGAGATGTTCCTATGGACAAAACCGATAGGACGTCGAATTTTCGGATTGCCCCCTGAAGTCATGTCTTCCTCAGCCACCCTCGCGGCAAACCAGGGATTATATAATGGATTTCTAGCAGCAGGATTAGTGTGGGGACTTTGGCAGGGTTCTGATGGCTTTGGAATCAAAGTCTTCTTTCTCGGGTGCGTGATAGCGGCGGGTCTTTTCGGTGCAGCCACGGCGAAGCGTTCCATTCTCTGGACGCAAGCTTTGCCGGGTGCAATTGCACTCGCTCTAGTACTTATGACGAGGTCATAAGGTGAACACGCGTTCAATTGACCCGG
>CAYYHS010000692.1:0-1944 GCA_964471785.1 uncultured Chitinophagaceae bacterium | reverse complement strand
TAGCAAGTTTTTCTTTCTTGGGAACCGGGGCGTTCGTCAAGGCAGCCCGGAAAACCGAGCGGAGAAAATATCCGAAAACCTCTTGATTCGATGCTTGATGATGGAGGTTTTGGTGTCTTATACGGTCAGTGACCAAAAAACGAATAAACAATAAATTGGAAGACCGAAATGTGTAGACGGCTGCAGCAGATGACAAATGGACCCCGCTGCATTTTCCCTTCCTGTGAAAAAGGAAAACAAACATGAAAACTCTCTCATCACGACTTCTCATTTTAGTTCTGGCAGCTTTCGTATCTGCCGGAGCCTCGGCGGCGACACTATCCGGAACTGTTTCTTACACCGGTTCCGCCACCGGACAAATCTATGTAGTAGTTTTTTCAGATTCGACCCTCCGAACCAGGCTGACACAAATGGCGCAATTGTCAACGCCGGGGAGCTATGCAATCTCCGGTATTCCCGATGGCACATACTATGTTATCTCGGTGATGATTACCGATACCTTGGGCACAATTAAGTTGACTGACCCATGGAGTGCCTATGGAGCGTTGGGGAGCCTTACACCCGTGTCAATTGCAGCTGGGAACAACGTCTCGGGCATCGACATGACGTTGGTCGACGGCACAGTATCCAAGCCAAACCCATTCTACAAAAAGCCTGTTGTCCCGGACCGAACGATACAGCTCTCCGAGTTGACCGGGGGTGGAAAGGATCCATGTATAGCTTATGATGGCAGTTCAATTTTCCTGTTCAAGCATGACCAGAATGCCGGCACCGCATATGTTTACAAGATCGACCCCGCTACAGGTGCGGTCATAACAACGTACACGCTTAATCTCACGTCGTCGGCGAACGGAATTTGCTGGTTGGGAAAAATGACGTATCATAAAGGTGCCTTCTGGTCAGCCGGCGGATACGGCGATCCTTCGGGTACGGGCAAGGGGATCGTTGGTGTCTTCAAGATAGATATCGGGACGAGTACATCATCGAACCAACTTCCGGCGGCAGCAGGTATTGACACAACAAATGAGTTCGGCGGTTTGGCGAGCGACGGAGTAAATCTTTACCTTGGCATCGATGTACAGAACCTGACCCAGGATCACGGAGTCGTGAAGTTCGATCCAACCCTTGTGTCCAAGGTTCCTGCAACTCCATTTTATAAAGTCGATCTTAGGCCGAGCTACCTTTGTTATGCCAATAACTACCTTTGGGTGGGCGTTGACAGCGTATTGAAAATGAATCCCTCAGATGGATCCGTCCTCACGGGATACAACATACCCAGCGGATCTGCGCAGGTTTATCTCGACGGAATGTTCTGGATGTACGATCAAAGCGACAACACGCTGAAGGCTTACACTCCGCAATTAACAGGAGTTTCGAAAACGGGAAATATCGGGAATCCGACAAGCTTCTCTCTATTGCAGAACTATCCAAACCCATTCAACCCCTCGACGGCTATCAGCTATCTCCTGCCATCGACAAGGATGGTCACTTTAAGAGTGTTTGATTTGCTTGGAAGGGAAGTTGCAACGCTCATCAACGAAGTACAACCTGCAGGAAGCCACACGGCGACATTTAACGCTGCAACTTTGCCTAGCGGAGTTTACTTCTATCATCTGCAGGCCGGGGATTTTTCAAAGACAAGGGCAATGTTGTTGCTGAAGTAATTTCAAATGTTCGGGCCGGATCGCCTCTCAGATTCCGATTGCATTGGCGCACAACTCTTTAACCGGATGGCCCAAGCCGGGAGTATTCTGCTCCCAATGGGCCGTCAGCTTTTCCAGGCGGATTCTGATTCTATGTTCGGCCAGCTGAGGAGAATTGGATACGAAAAGAATGATTTTATTGCGGTAACTGACCAACACAACAGAAGTAGACATTACATACGGTTAGGGTAACTGCGTTGATGATGTATGATGGTTGCGTTCGAAAGATTGTTTCCTAAAT
>CAYYHS010000691.1:0-1945 GCA_964471785.1 uncultured Chitinophagaceae bacterium | reverse complement strand
GGGTATGTCGATCATCCCCCGCTGGTCGCACTTATGACGTTCGCGGACACATGGTTCTTCGGCGAAACGAAATTCGGACTACGCCTGATGTCGGGGCTTGCAGGCGCAATCACCGTCTTCATCTCTGCAAAAATTGCGAGGGCGCTTGGAGGCGGGACGTCTGCACAAAGCCTAGCCGCGTTGTCGATCTGCTTCGCAGCAGCCTTCCCGGCCATGAGCAGTTTCTTTTCGATGAATCCTGTCGATGTCATGCTCTGCACATTTTTTATTTATCTTCTCATCAAAGCAATCGACAATCCCTCTCCGCAGCGCTGGATTGTGTTAGGTGCCGTGGGTGGAATAGGGATGTTGAACAAATACACCTTTCTCGTCTTAGGGTTTTCGCTTCTGATATCCCTTGTAGCGGCCAGGCGTTGGGACACGATGAAGTCGCTTTGGTTTTACGTCGCCGGGTTCATTAGCCTGTTAATCTTTTCTCCGCATGTTCTATGGCAAATCAATAACGGATGGCCGACACTCGAATTCATCCACAATGCCGCCGAGTATAAGAACCTCTCCCTGTCTCCGCTCGCATTCCTGTCGCAATTGATCATCGGTTTGAATCCTTTCACGTTTCCGTTATGGTTGCTTGGATACGTTTACTTGCTTTTCGGGAAGGAGACACGGGAATATCGGTATCTCGGATGGATGACCACAGTATTTCTGCTTATCTACATGTTTCAGAATTCAAAAGCTTACTACGTCCTCCCGGTGTTCCCCCTCCTCCTAAGCTGCGGCGCGGTATCCCTCGAGAAATTCTCAATGCGGCATCGAATCAAATGGCCGCAACGGGCTATGGTCTCGACATTAATAGTATCGGGCAGTTTGCTGATGCCGCTCGCTGTTCCCTTGCTGCCGGTAGCACAATTCGTTTCGTACTCAAAAACTCTCGGTTTCTGGAATCTCATCAGAATGGAGAAAGGCGAAGGAGATAGATTGCCCCTCCATTTTGTCTATCGGTTTGGATGGGAAGAGTTAGTAGATTCGGTTGGAACAGCGTACAATACCTTACCGCCGAGTGATAAGGATAAATGCGCTGTGCTTGCGTCCTGGTACGGAATTGCCGGCGCCATAGACCATTTTGGCCCCAGGCTAGGATTGCCGGCGGCAATTTGCCCAAGGAACAGCTACTGGATGTGGGGCATACGCAATTACTCAGGCGATGTCGTTCTTGCGGTTGGATATGACCCGAAATATCTGGATCAATTCTTCGGCAGTGTCGAGCGGGTTGGATATTTCAAGAATAAATATGCGTACGACGCGGAGATATGTTTGTGCAAAAGGCCGAAGGCACCGCTGGAGCGAATGTGGCCTCAATTGAGACGGTTCATCTAGTGCCGTTTCCAATAGTAGATATTGTATTTGGAGGCCAGAGTCACAATGAGCGACGCCCTGACAGTGTGCCGCTTTACGGCATCCTGTCCCGCCCGTGGCGGGACGGGACGGGATCGCTCAGCATGACTATCAGGGCGGAGTCAAAGTGTCCAATGAGAAAACAACATATCAAAGTTCTTTTACCTTTCGTCAACTTGACCGGAGTAGGAAATGCGGAGCATGCAACCATCTGAAGCAGAGTCAATTTCGCTTGCCGAACTGCTCTTCTTCTTCGGACTCACATTATCGACGCTCTCCCTCATCCATTCAACCGGAGAAGCGGAGACAATCATGGCGGGACAAGGAGGGAGAGTTGCCTGTTTCCTCGCCGAGGACTTCCCGACAGTCGACGCTCCACGCATTGATCCGGCGACTTTGAAAGAATCTCTCAAAGATTTCGACGTCGAATATATTACAGACGTAGAGTCATTGAACTCCGGCTTGTCAACCGGCAGATTTAAAGAGCTGCTTCTTGCCTATGGCAGCGCTTTTCCGGTTCAGGCCTGGCCGGCGATATACGATTTCCTCGAGC
>CAYYHS010000690.1:0-1957 GCA_964471785.1 uncultured Chitinophagaceae bacterium | reverse complement strand
GTATACGCTGGGAAGGTTTTCAGTCCTTCCGCCGCTGGCCAGCGTCACTGAAGGGGTCGTGGCCGATGCACAGGGAAAAAACATCGTGACAAGTATTTATGAGAATGGACAACCGTTGATTCCGGAAGTGTATTATCTCAATCAGAACTTTCCGAATCCATTCAACATGAGCACACGGATACAGTTTGGTGTTCCGGCCCAGACGAAGGTAAAAATCGTTCTCTATAACGTGCTCGGGCAAAAGGTAAGGACCTACGACCTTGGCGAACGCGCCCCCGGGAGATATGACATTACGTGGGACGGAATGAACGAGAGAGGAAAAACGGTCTCCAGCGGTATCTATTTCTACCGCTTCGAGTCGGACAAGTTCACTCAAACAAAGAAACTCGTTCTTATCAAGTAAGAGATCAGAGAGATCATGAGTTCCCAATCAGGCATAGTACGCTTCTTCGCGTTATTTTCGCTCCTGTCCTGTCTTTGCTCCGGCCTCGAGGCGCAGAACATTTTGTACATTGATTCGCTCTCGTCGGGTCCACGGCAACAAGTCGAGTTCCTGGTGAACATTGCTAATACGGATACAATTGCAGCTGTTCAATGCGATGTCGTTTTTCCGGCAGGCCTATCGTACGTCAATAATTCCATCCAGTTGTCAACGCGGGCAACTGGACAGACACTTTCCGCGTCGATGATCTCATCGAACACGCTCCGAATTCTGGCATACTCCCTCACAGGCACGGCTCTCGCGGGAATCAACGGGCCGGTTGTCTCGTTTGCCTGCCAGACGGGAACTCAGCCGGGGACATTTTCCCTTCATGTCGCAAACGTGGTGCTGAGCAATCCTGAGAACACCAACGTCGTTACTCAAACGTACAACGGTCAATACATCCTGTTCGCACCATCCATCGGGACAAACGCCGACTCCGTTGACTTTGGGAGCGTTCCGCTGGGACAGTCGTCCGGCTTTCAGCTCACAATCAACAATTCAGGAAATCTTCCGCTTACTCTGCAAAGTATCTCTAGCTCCCTCCCGGAGATCGTTGCTTTGGATTCCTCCTCTTCTTCGATCGGTCCGGGATTGTTGATCACAAGAAGCCTGCAATTTCATCCGACCGTGAAAGGGACGAAAAACGGAGTCATGTGGTTGAGAAGCAACGACCCGAAAGATTCCGTGAAAATAATTGCAGTGCATGGTTTTGCATACGCGGTAAACGAGATTCACGTCGGCTCGGTTTCAGCACGTTCCGGACATCAGGCAGCACTGAGGCTGAGCGTGAACAATATGGAGCAGTTTTCGGCGTTTCAATGTGAAATACTCCTCCCATCGGTCATGAAGTATGTGTACGGCTCCGCCGTATTGGTCGGTCGCAGCGTTGATCACTCAATTTCTGCCGATACAATCTCCGGGAACATCTTGCAGATAATAGGCTTCTCACCCACGAACACTCCATTCCAAGGGAGTGACGGCGATATCGCCGGGATGGAATTCGAAGTCGATGGACAAGGGGGGACGTATGCATTACCGATAACGCAGGCAATGATAGCGGACGTCACGGGAAAAAATATTCTCTCGGCATCGTACGGCGGACAATTGCGAATCGCCGCGCCGCTCATTCAATTGACGACACCAACGCTTAGTTTGGGATCTGTTTCCATTTTTGATACTGCTTGCGCATCGCTTCAAATTGGGAATATCGGAGATGACACCCTCAAAGTTACCTCGGCGACGATGACGGATCCGAGCTACGCTTTAGAAACGACTTTGCCCCTTTGTGTCCTTCCCGCTTCGAGCCAGCTTCTCAATGTTCGATTTCATAACGGCACGCGAGGAACGTTTTCAACTCCAATGACGCTCATCCATAACGACGTCCCTCACAATCCTTCTCGTATTACAACGACCGCTTCAACATTTATTCCGAATACTCTCAAAGTTGTTTCACTTATAGGAAGTCCGCAAGAC
>CAYYHS010000689.1:0-1957 GCA_964471785.1 uncultured Chitinophagaceae bacterium | reverse complement strand
GTTCTTTGGGTATGGAGACCGGATCCGTGGCAGGTTCTGGACAATTACTGAAGGAGAAAACATCATCGGAGCAAAATCGGAGTTCCGGTTTCCGCTACTTGGCCCGAGCTACATGCGTATCGATGAAATTCCCGTTGAGCAATTCAGGGATATTCGCTATGCGATTTACGCGACAGTTTTCGGCGACGCCGGCACGGTCTGGTATAGGGCCCAACCGGTGGCGTTGAACAATTTTCTCTCCGGTTTCGGAGTCGGCTTGAATTTTCTCCTCTCCTACAGTTTCGTAGCGCGCACAGAGTATGCCTTCGGCGGCCCGGGGTTCCATCGTGGGGAATTCATCCTTGATGTTGGAGCTTCCCTCTGAGAAAGAGGGATGAGGTCGCAGGGAAGTTGTATTTTTCCTGACTCTCCCACTTCTTTGCGAAAAGAGAATCAGCTATGTCAAAAGAGTTTTTTTATGTCGACCCGGCGAAAGTCGGAGAGCGGTATCTGACCATCGAGGACGATGAGTCGAAACATATCATCCGCGTGCTTCGAAAGTCGGAAGGAGAACTCATCTGGGTCGCCGATGGCGCGGATCGTGCGTACGAAGCCGTTATCCGTTCCATCCAGCAACAAAGCGTGGAGTGCGAGATCCTCTCTGTCCATGAACGGCTCAATGAACCGGAGATCGAAGTGTCGCTTGCGGTCGCGGTGCTGAAAAACCCATCAAGGATGGAGTGGTTGATTGAAAAGGGAACGGAACTGGGCATCCGCCGCTTCATTCCCGTGGCCACTTCCCGTAGCGTTGCACAGTCGTCGAAGGAAAATCGATGGAAGAAGATCGCTCTCGCGGCGATGAAGCAATCCGGGAGGTGCTATCTTCCGCAGATTTATCCGATCACCGATATGGATTCAGTCATCAGGCATGCATCGGTCTTCGACCTTAAGGTCATTCCCTACGAAAACACAGACGAAGTTTTATTCATTGCAGAAGCTCTGCGGCACCGTCAGAAGCCGACGTCTGCTCTTATTGTCATCGGTCCCGAAGGGGGATTTACAGAGGAAGAAATTCATACGGCGGAACATGCGGGCTTTATCCAGGTATCGCTCGGGAAACGACGTCTGAGGACGGAAACTGCCGCGCTTGTGGCCTCGGCTTGGATTATAGGAAACCTTTGACAGTGGTCAATCAACAATCAGCAGTGATCAAAAAGGACAAAGCGGAGAGGTCAGATGGAAGCAAATAGAAATGCATGATATGTGAATCTTAAGGACGTGTGAGGGCATCGTAAGTAATGGGTGGAAGGAAATCAAGAATTTTACAAAGGAGATTCCAATGCCGGTATTCGATTATCAGTGCGAAAAATGCAAGACAAGATACGATATTTATCACAAGTCGAGAGAAGTGAAAGAAGACGTTTTCTGTCCCGCCTGCGGTTCGAAATCCCACAGGAAATTGATGTCGGTTCCGGCAGCGCCTGTTATGGCAAAAGGGAACGACGCGTGTCCGGATGCGTCATGCGAATCGGGAGGCTGTTGCGGCGGCGCATGCAGCATGAACTGAACTATGATCCTCTTTACAAAAAAACCGACCCCGATTCGGGGCCGGTTTTGAAAACCGGGGTAAAAATGTCTCAGGCCGATTTTCTCTCTTCGTAGAGGTACATCGGTTCTTTCTTCTTAACGATAGTGTCGCTGGTAATAACGCATTTCGTGATATTCGGACGTGATGGGAGGTAGTACATGATGTCGACCATCGTTTCCTCGATGACCGCACGCAAAGCCCGCGCCCCGGTTCCCCGCGACATTGCCTTCTGCACGATCGCGCGCAGCGCACCTTCTTCAAACTCCAGCTCGACCCCTTCATACTTAAAAAGCTTCTGGAATTGCTTTACCAGGGCATTCTTGGGAGCCACGAGGATATTCAACAGCGCATCTTCGGAGAGCGAATGGAGCGATGATATGACCGGCAGGC
>CAYYHS010000688.1:0-1964 GCA_964471785.1 uncultured Chitinophagaceae bacterium | reverse complement strand
CGCAAAGTTCTATGAGTTGCAGGACTTGTCTTATCCGTATCTCAGAAACACCGAAGAAGCAGCCGGAAGTCTTCCTTCAAGTATTTCATTGACGGCAAACCAAATTTGATCGGCGGTCGGAGGGCAGCCGTGAATAAATGCATCGACCTTGATGATCTCGTGGAGGGGTTTCGCCGTGACCATCAGTTCCGCAATGGTCTGGTATTCTCGCGGTATTTGTGGAGTCACATCGGCAAGCTCGATGTACGCGCGGTGCAAGACATTTTCGACACCGCATGGATTGCGCATCGCCGTGACGTTCCCCGACACCGCACAATCGCCGAATGAAACGACGAGCCGCGAATTCTGCCGGATCGTTTTCGCCAATTCTTCATGCTCTACGTTGGCTACTGCTCCCTCGACGAGGGTAACATCCACGTCCTTCGGAAATTCTTTAACGTCCGCTATCGGCGAATAGACAAGATCTATTTTGCCTGCAAGTTCGATGAGGCGCTCGTCCATATCAAGGAAGGACATGTGGCACCCCGAACAGCCGCCGAGCCATACCGTTGCTACTTTTGGTTTCATTGACATCCCGAAATAGTCATTGGATTCATTACATAAACATCAATTGCCGCTCGCCGTCCGGGACTCACTCATCATCACTTTCAAGGTTGATCCATTCTTTCTTCTTGCGGGCGGTGACGATATACTTAAGGAAGTTTCTTTCCTTCTTCATTTCTGCAACGGCGGCCCCTTTTTCAAAAAGAGCTCCGGTTGGACATACCAGAACGCACTTACCGCACGATGTGCACTCTTCCACCTCTCCCCACGGTTGATCCAGCCCGGCAATGATTTCGCAATTGATACCCCGAAAGGCAATGTCCCACACATGCGCCCCTTCGACTTCATGACAGACCCGAACACATCTCGTGCAGAGAACGCATCGGTTTCTATCGATAACAAAATCTTTATGCGACGCGTCGAGCTTCTTATCTGGATAGAGGTACGGGAAGCGAACATACGTCAGCCCCGTCTCGTATGCCAGGTTCTGCAGTTCACAGTTCCCGTTGACAACGCAGACCGCGCACTGGTGATTTCCTTCGGATGCAAGAAGCTCTACGATAGTCCGCCGATACTTCTTTAAAGCCTCACTCTCAGTCCTGACAATCATTCCCTCCTGCGGGCGCGTTGTGCAAGCCGGAAAAAGTTTGGGTGAGCCTTCAATTTCGACGAGGCAAAGCCGGCATGCTCCGACGTCCGAGAGGCCGTCGAGATGACAAAGGGTCGGAATATGGATCTTGTGCTGGCGCGCGATGGTCAAAATCGTATCGCTGTCGTCTGCGCTGAGCTGCTCGCCGTTGATCGTTAATGTTATGACTGCCATAGAGTATTCCTGTTACGCGTGTTTATCCGACCCGTTCCCATTGGATGTGGGAACAAACGTCAGAGGCTTTGAAAGAAGTTGCTCGTATTCCTCGCGGAAGAACTTCAGCGTCGAGCGGACTGGATTTGGAGCCGATCCCCCTAACGCGCATAAGCTCGTTTTCATTACCGTAACGCACAATTCCTCAAGCAGCGCAAGGTCGTCCTGGGTCGCCTTTTTCTTCGAAATCTTATCGAGGAGCCCGTGGATATGGACTGTCCCCACGCGGCAAGGAATGCATTTGCCGCATGACTCGTCTTTACAGAACTCCATGAAGTACTTCGCCACCTCTACCATATTGGATGTCGAATCCATCACGATCATTCCGCCGCTTCCCATGATTGAACCCACGGTAGCCAGCGATTCATAGTCAACCGGCAAGTCGAGAAACTCCTTTGGAATGCATCCGCCTGAGGGACCGCCGGTCTGGGCTGCTTTGAATTCAGTACCGCTCAGTGTTCCTCCGCCGATATCAAAAATGATCGTTCGAAGCGGGACTCCCATCGGAACTTCGATGAGCCCTGTATTCTTGATATTTCCGGCAAGTGCAAAAACCTTC
>CAYYHS010000687.1:0-1965 GCA_964471785.1 uncultured Chitinophagaceae bacterium | reverse complement strand
ACTTTCGCGCTCGCCTTCACCATCCTCCCCGCATCCGGATACAGCGTATTGCGCATTGGATTTTTCAAGTCCGCAAGGAGGCTTGCATTCGGGTTAAAATAGTCCATCCGGATTCCGGCATTGATGATCATATCGCCGTACTCCATCTTGTCCTGAACGTATCCCGATGCTTCGAACGGGCGCTTGTCGTACATTTGATTGCCGATCGCTCCCAGATTAGGATATCCTCCCGTGAAAACGGGAAATCCGGTCGTACTGTCGATCAGATCTTTGGTGATATTATCGAGGCTTTTATCATGCCGGAAGAGTTGATGAGATCGGCCTTCAAGGCCAATACCAATTTTGTGTTCTTTCGATACCTGCGAGGAAAACGACCACTGGCCGATGACCGACTGCGTTCTGACACTGTCGCGGCCCACGTCGTTTCCTCCCGACCAATATGTGTAATTCGTTTTTGGCTCTCCTTGGGTAGGATCGACATAACGCGGATCGAAAGGATTATCAAATACGTTCCGATGCGAATTAAACTCGTTCACTGAAAACTTTAAGGTCTGGAACGTGCTTTGAGAGAGCACCTGAGCGATCTGGAAACTATGGATGTAACTGGTGCTGTAATAATTGTTAATACCGTCGGGGGTGAACTTGAAAGCATTGCTGTAGTACTTGTTGAAATTATCTTCCCAGAAGAGACCATAGGTGAATTTCAACCCGGAAAACGCATAGGTGATTTTTCCGTTTGCGGAATATTTCCGCGATGGATTCATCGGAACATATGCTCCGTCGCCTGTCTTTGTGATCTTGTAGATATTGCCGGTTTCATCGGTCGTGTAGAAAGTCCCCTTCTTTGTTGCAGCGGCGTCGTACGAATAGAGATTGCCATCCTCGCCCCTCACATATCCGTCCGGCACATCAAGGCTGGGATCCGTCGTCCTGATTTGATTCCCGTTTGAATCGAACATGGGTGTAATGTTATCGGACACGTTGAAGAGGCGCCGGCCATAGAGATATCCCTCGTCATTGTAATAACGGCCAGTGAGGAAGAATGTCAAATGGTCGGAGATGGGCGTCGGTCCATTAAGACTCACCTGATAGTTCTTGGAACGGCTGACATTCAACTTGTCCAGGTTTTGAAATACGTCGCTGTGGTTCGTATAATAATCGCCAAAATAAGACGAAAATGATCCATGCAATTTCGACCCGCCATCCTGCGTTACGATGTTAACGATGCCGGACATCGCCTGGCCATATTCGGCATTAAAGCTTCCACTGATGACCTCCATTTCGCGAACGGATGCATTCTCCAGAGTAAGCCCCACATTTCCATTTGCGGGATTGTTGATCGAAAGTCCATCGATGAGGTATCCGACCTCCCCCGTCCGGCCCCCGCGAAAATGCCCGCCGACGACACCGGCCTGCAAATTGATCACTTGCTGAACATTTTCAACCGGCATCACTTTAAGTTCGTCAGACGACACAGTCACGGACGACGACGTAAGATCTTTTTGAACCAATGGGCGTTCCGCTTGAATGACAACCTCAGTACCAATTTCGACAGCCGTCGGCTCAAGCTTTATGTCGATTTCAGTCGTCAAGTCTATTTTCACTATAACATTTTTTATCAATGCCTTTTTATATCCAATGTTGCTGATAGCGAGTGCATACGTCCCCGGAGCAAGGTTGCTGATGTAATAGTATCCATCAACGTCCGTTGCTGCTCCCAAATGGGCGTCTTGAATTAACACGGATGCGCCGACTATTGGCTCTTTATTTGACGCATCGGTGATCTTGCCGGCAATTTTCCCTGTCTGTCCTGAAAACAGAACGCCCGAGAAGAGAGCCAACAGCACGGCAGCTTTTGTAAAGAAGTGCATTGTTCCCCCGCCTGAAGCAAACAGTTCCTGTCTCATAGGTGCATTGCTTAGTGTAAATATTTCGGGAGGGGGATAATCCCCCTCCCGATTTTAT
>CAYYHS010000686.1:0-1968 GCA_964471785.1 uncultured Chitinophagaceae bacterium | reverse complement strand
GACTTCGACTCGTCCTATAGAACAGGACTCGCTCAGCATGACTGTCAGGGCGGAGCCGAAGTGTCCAATGAGAAAACAATACAAGAATATTTTTGGGAACCGGCACTAAGATGCCCTGATATTACCGGACCTCATTGATTTGCCCAGCTTGGCCGACCGGTTAGGTGGCGCCAATCTCACGTCGTTCGTCCAGTTTGAGACTGACGGAGTCACGGTGCCTGAGCCCTAACTTGCTGAGACGGGACGTCAGGTAACATCCTTGCTTAGGTTGGCCAGCCACTGCTCGGCCTCTTCCT
The DNA here is from genome assembly GCA_964471785.1 of uncultured Chitinophagaceae bacterium. Lineage (GTDB taxonomy): Bacteria > Bacteroidota > Ignavibacteria > UBA10030 > UBA8401 > JAGVPT01. The sequence goes on along the minus strand of CAYYHS010000686.1, from coordinate 1,672 downwards.
GTCGACGGAATGGCTGGACACGACAAACATCCTCGATAAGTATTCCGAGCATTCGGAGCATTCCGTATTCGACATCACTATCGACTATGATTGCAGTCGGGCCGATGCCGGAGTTGATCGCCAGCCGACGAAGGACATCGGCAATCACGCGTACGTCCTGCTGCGAAAAGTCGGAGCTAATGCCACGGGCATCAATCAACTCGTCATAGCTAAGGCCGGCCTCAACGCGCTCCTCCTCGAGGTGAGTGCGGATGTCGTTTAGGGTAATTGAACCCTCCGCTTTCACAAAAACACGTCGCTGGGCGTGATTGATGGTCGTGGTCATACTCATAGGCGCTCCTGAGAAGTATGTCGGACGCGATTAGGACTGACCTGCCCCCGAGATCGTGGACAGGTAATCAGCTTTCTTGAGTATCCCACAATCGTTGAGAACCTGGAGAAATTCCAAATTCAGGGTAGCAGATCGGATTCCGCCACCGGAAAGTGCGATCCCGAAGAGTGATTTCTTAACTTTGTCAATTGTCGCCTCAGGCCTACCCTTCATTCTTTTGCGTGGAAGGATAATCTCCAGCTCATCTTCAGTTACTTCTGGTAATATGGCCACCGTCTTACTTTCATTCGGTCGTTAATTGTCTATCAAGCGACAAGAAGGAATTCAATTATAGAACAGATAGCTAATCGACAGATAATAGCTATATTTGAGAGTTGAAACAGATAAAGTGCCCGGCCTCGTTCTGTATGGAACCCCTGTTTGATACGCATTGCTTAGCCTATCACTGTACCCGGCGATCGCCCCAGCATCCAGAAGAATCTTGTTCTTAGTTCCAAAAGCCAAACCAACTCCCCCAAGGAGCCGTGGTTTTACATTCGTCGAAATAGAAACAGCCGGACCAAAACCGGCTTGCCAGCCAACGTCCCCCGATGCATTCAATGCATTGCCAAATCGAAATATGGCATTGATCCCCAGTTCTGCCTTGCCAGGGTTTTCTTTGACCACAAAATACGTTGAATCAACCTGCTGCGTTGAATACGCTTCGTCATAGAGTCCAGTCCAATAGAACCCGCTGCTGACTCCCCAGAAAAAGGTCCCTTCCGAGGGAAAAACCCACCGCGTGGTGTAGGTTTGTAGCAACGCATCGTCCTTTCGTGGAGTTATCGTAATGTCAATACTCGTCTTTTCTTTGGCGAATTGGAGCGGAAGCGAACGGAAGACTCTGGAGGAATTGTTAGCTGCGTAGATTGTTGAAGAGATGTACTTCAATGTGCTGTCAGAAGAAACCACCGCTTGGGCCTTGGTTATTGCACTGAGAATATCAATAAAAGACTTTCGGAGGTCAGCATCATCTTTCTTCAGTTCGCCATCATTGTTGATATTTGCAGCGTGAGTCTTGATTTTGGCGCTATACTCGTCGACGGTGTTTATCATATGGTCTTCAAGCGATCGTAAGTCTGATCGGACTCCTTCTAGTGTTTTAAATGATGAAGAGAACGCATCGAGAGATGGCCTTGCCTGGATTGTATCATACTCCACTTGTGATTCGATCGAGTATATCTTCTGCAGTAGGATCAAATCCTCCAGCTTTCTTCCGTCATCTCTTAGTTTTCGAGTTAGTCCCATGACTGTGTCCTCATAATTTACGATGAGACTTTGTGCCTCCTTGTCTTTAGCTGG
>CAYYHS010000685.1:0-1980 GCA_964471785.1 uncultured Chitinophagaceae bacterium | reverse complement strand
CGCTACAATAACGAATTTCATCGCGGACAAACAAGACGTTTCGGAACGCCGACAAATGGAAGAAGCCATCCGATATGAGCAAGGTCTGCTGAGGGCGGTCTTAGACAATATGCCGGACCATATCTACTTCAAAGACGAAAAGAGCCGCTTCTTAAGAATCAGCAGATCGCAGGCCGATCACCTCGGGCTTGAAAATACCGATATCGTCCTCGGTAAAACCGACTTTGATTACTTCTCGGAAGAGCACGCCCGGGCCGCATTCAATGCGGAGCAAAAAATCATGGAAACCGGAGTCGCGATCGTCGGTATGGAGGAAAAGGAGACATGGACTGACGGCCATGAAACATGGGTATCGACCACGAAAGTTCCTTTGAAGAATCCAGAGGGGCAGATTATCGGCACGTTCGGCATCTCCAGAGACATCACGGAGCGGAAGCAGGCAGAAAACGCGTTGCGTGAGAGCGAAGAGAGACTCTCGCTTGCCCTCCTCTCAACCGATACCGGCGTCTGGGAATGGAATGCAGAAACAAACGAAGTTTTCTGGTCGCCGGAATGCTACGCAGTGGTCGGAATGGATTTGAACACTGAAAAGACGTTCGAAGGGTTCATGAGACAGATGCTTCCGGACGACGTGGTTGCCTTCACTGCCGCCGTCCAAAAGTCACTCAAAGACAAAGAACAATCGCCATTTGAGGCCGAGTTCAGAATCATAAACGCCAAGGAGATATCAGTTTGGTTGTACATCCGCGGAAAAGCAGAATTCGATACAAACGGACGTTCGAATCGGATGATCGGAACCGTTCAGAATATCAGCAATCGAAAGCAGGCGGAATCCGACCTGAAACAATCGGAAGAAAAATATCGCAAGCTTTTTGAAGAGTCCAAGGATGCAATTGTTATCACCTCCGCAGACGCCAAGGTTCTGGATATTAATCCTGCCGGCGTTGAGCTGCTGGGCTACGGCTCGAAGGAGGAGATTCTCGAATTGCACATCGATCGAGATATTTTCGCCGATCCGCAGCGGAGCCATGCATTCCGGAGCCAGATCAACACTGTGGGATTTGTCAAAAATTTTGAAGCCGTACTGAAGTGCAAGGATGGCCGGCGAGTTCAGATCATTGAAACGGCTTCCGCAATCCGCGACGAATCAGGGAAGGTTATCGGCAGCCGGGGCATTTTGCGGGATGTTACATCCCAGCGGCAACTGGAGCAGGAACTGTTCCAGGCTCAGAAAATGGAGAGCATCGGAACACTCGCTTCCGGCATAGCCCATGATTTCAACAACATCCTCGGGATCATCCTCGGCTATACGTCGATCATCGAACGAACGACGGAAAGTTCAGATATGCTCGGGCAAAGCATCCAGACGATGAAAGATGCTGTGGCGCGCGGAGCTGCGCTCGTGAAACAGATTCTCACCTTTGCCCGAAAGACCGACATCATCATCGGACCGATCGATCCGAACGTCATGATCAAGGGATTGTCTAATATGCTGCATGAGACATTCCCGAAGTCGATCGAAATTTCCACACGGTTATGCCCAGGACGTCCCCTTATTCTTGCAGATGCCACGGAATTACACCAGGCGATCCTTAATCTCTGCGTCAACGCCCGTGATGCAATGCCGGCCCATGGATCGCTCATCATTTCTACAGCCCTCGTTGAGGGATCAACCCTTCGGGATGTTTTCCCTGAAGTGACCGACCAGAACTATATCCGCGTGAGCGTGGCCGACACCGGCGTTGGCATCGATGAAGGAACGAAGCGGCGAATGTTCGATCCTTTCTTCACCACGAAGGAGAAGGGGAAAGGTACAGGACTGGGCCTTTCGGTAGTGTATGGAGTAATGAAAAACCACCATGGGTTCGTCAATGTTGAAAGCCAGCCGGGGAAGGGATCAACGTTCAATCTCTATTTCCCTCTCACTGAGCAGCCGGCCCAAATCATAAAGGAGTCGTCGGAAGAGTGGGAGTAAATTCG
>CAYYHS010000684.1:0-1984 GCA_964471785.1 uncultured Chitinophagaceae bacterium | reverse complement strand
TGCGGAGGCACGATAATGTCCGCTTTGTATTTTGAAAAATGCGCGGAAGAGTCGCGGACATCTTTGACGTTACCCACAAAAGTTTTATACGGCTCGGTCATCTGCTTCGGATCACTCAAAACAATTGGTCGCTTGCCGTCGGCGCGAATTATGCCTGGATACACCTCCAGCTTTTTCTCCACTCCCAAATATCTCCCGTCCTTCTTCCCACGAAGCAATTCGCACTTGTCGGCGGCTAGTTGCGGGTTTCTCGCGATGAAGTCTGCACCGATGCTATTCACGAAGCACTCAATAAAGGAGTAAAAGCCAAAGACCGAGTATCGGGCGTAGGTCGCGACATTCTGATTGAACATCGAAACCACTTTATAGCGGCTTTTTGCGATGGCTGCTGTTTTCAACTCACTGCGGAAACTCTCAAGTCGCGTCAACGAAGCTTGGCACTTTGCGAGCATGAAAAACGCGTCTCGCAAAAGAAATTCCTCTTCGACCGCTGCATTGCCAGCATGACCACCGACGCCAATCCGGGCGTGATATGGCATGTCATCCGAGATGTTCAAACGGGAACAATCAAATCTTTCAGCCAACCACCCACAGGAAATTCCGTTACTGTAGGAAAACTCCTTTGACCTCAGTCGCTGCCAGTGTTCGGCAGCGATGTCTCGCCAATCTACTTTTGGTGGAAGTCGCTTCTGTGTTGCCGCTACTAACTTGTCCAACAATTCGATGACGGTTTCAGCCTTAGCTCTCAACTCATTCTCGGGCGTAGTATCAACCCAAGTTCCGATTTCGTGGATGTTGCCGTTCGCTTCGAGTTTTTCGACTGTTTCAGGAATCAACGAACTAACGAGGTGGATGAAAGAAATCCGCGATTTGAACTCGCTCTTGAGATGCACAATCGGAATGGAGTTCGCATCCACGGGAAATTCTAGTTTTTCGCCCCGGCCAGTTCCTCCTCAAAATCCACGATCTCTTTGATCTGAACCGGAGCAGGTTGAGAGTTCATAGTTGATGGTTGATAGCAGTCAGTGCTTTTTGGCCTTGAGCTTGTCGTCATGGTGTTTGACATGGAATCCAATCTCCCGTTTCGGTTTCTCCGGCGGAGACATTAGCCGCCGGATGGCGTCGAACACAACCTTGAACTGCGCGTCGTATTTCTTCTCCATCGCCGCCAGCTTGCGGGCCAGTTCGGCATTGGAGGCCAGCATCTGCCGGAGCTTCACAAACGCGCGCACCGCGAAGGCAAAGCGCGGAATCTGGATGACTTCGTGCTCTTCATTTAACGGAAATGAATTCAGAGTTGCTGTAAAGATGTCGCGTATTGTCTTCCATCAATCGTCGGATTACGGCGAGGAAAAGGTGAATCTCCTCAACTTGAATGTGCTCAATATCGCTTTGGGAAAGTTTTTTGTCCTCTCGATAATATTTCCACACCGCCTCGATTGGTCGTGCGTAATCGTAAATATGGATTGATTCCTTTTTGTCCGGGAATAGGTTGTAGTTGATTCCGTATGGCCTGGCGTTAGGCCGATTATAATATGATCCTTTCCTGGTTTCTTTCCTAAAATAATCATTCACTCGTCCGAAATTTTGAAAATCTAGTTTTTGCGGATAAATGATTGAGAGGTAAAAATGATCCGCATCGTAGCTATCTACATAAGAATGCTTTTCACTCTTCGACCGGCTTATCTGTTTAGCCACGTCGGGACCCATCGCCGCTAGGGCAGCCGGCGTAATCGAAGCACTTATATCCGTCTCCACCATTTCCGTTGAAAACACCAGCAGCCGGTCTTGCGCAATCGTTTCATCCAGCGGTTTTAGAAAGTTGTGGAAATATCCGATCGCCACCCCCACGGCGATTCCATCAGAATATTTTAAGTCAATCGCTCCGCCTTCCGGCCCTTTTCGTGTAAAAAGACGAGTGATGTAGGCTTTCACTGGTGTGCTAAATGCATCCCATGTGATGTCGATTAGTTTTCCAGCAATT
>CAYYHS010000683.1:0-1984 GCA_964471785.1 uncultured Chitinophagaceae bacterium | reverse complement strand
ATATGCTGGATGGGAATAGGGAGGCAGTGATGAAGTTAGCGACCGTGAATTCAAAGTTCAAATAGCAAAATGCAAAGTTACAGGGGAAAGTTAAAAGTAGAAGATAACGTCTGTTCTAAGGGGGATAGTCCAGGCTCGTCGATTGTTGTTGAGTTTTGAATTTTTCCCTTTACTTTTGAACTTTGCATTTTGAACTTTGAAATCTCCTCTCCATTCTAAACTCCTCCGTTGGTATAAAACAGCCGCCCGCCCTTTTCCCTGGCGCCGCACAAAAGAACCGTATCGAATCCTCCTCTCGGAGATCATGGCGCAACAGACTCAGGTGCAGCGAGTTGTTCTATTCTTTAATGCGTGGATCAAAAGATTTCCGACATTGACTTCATTAGCTCGAGCCTCGAAGCCCGAAGTCTTAGCGCAGTGGTCCGGTCTCGGTTACAACAATCGCGCCCTCCGCTTGCATCGGCTGGCCAGACAACTTGTTGAACGCTCAGGCGCTCATCTCCCCCGTGATGTGGAACAATTGCGGCAACTGCCGGGAGTTGGCAAATACACGGCACATGCCGTAGCCTGCTTCGCCTTCGGCCTGGATGTTCCCGTGGTAGATGTTAACATCCGGCGTGTGTTCAGCAGAGTTTTCTGGAAGGTCCGTTCAGCACTTGAGCTACGGCCCGAAAAAGAAATTTGGATGCTTGCCGGCGAACAGTTACCTGCACGGCACATCTCCGAATGGAATCAGGCTTTGATGGACCTTGGCGCCCTCATCTGCACGGCACGAAACCCGCGCTGCGATGCCTGCCCGATCAGCTCCTCCTGCGCCTCCGCGTTCTCCAAAAATTTTGCGAAACCAATTCAAGCCCGGAAGACGTATGAACCTTCGTTCAAAGGAATCCCGCGCCGGATTTACCGCGGGAGGATTTTAAAGGCGCTCCATCAAAAGCCGCTGACAATCCGAGAGTTGGGCAGGAGTGTCGTTGATCGATTCCACCCGCGTGACATAAGGTGGGTCGAGAGTGTCGTACACAAAATGGAACTCGACGAACTCGTCACAGTTCGGGTAAGCAGGAACCGGAAGATAATTCAAATCGCTCAATGAATCCTCGGTACAAAGACCTCGAATCACTGCTGAGCAGCCATCGTCTAAAGCGGGCTGCCATCCGAAAACGACTTGCTCAGTTCAAATCCATTCCCACCGAAAAATATTTCTACGAACTCGTCTACTGTTTCATGACGCCACAATCGAGCGCAGTTAATTCTTTCAAGGCGCAGCAGGTGCTGGAAACGCACGACTTTCAACACCAGGAAATTAACCCTGAGCCCCTCCTCCATCAAAAGGAGTATTATATCCGGTTTCACAAAACCAAGGCGCGGCTTCTTCTTGAAATGAAATCGCAGTACGATAACATCCTTGCATCAGTGACCAATGGAAATTCAGCATTTGAGAAAAGGGAGTGGCTTGTCATCAACGTCAAGGGACTCGGCTACAAAGAGGCGACACATTTTTTGCGGAATGTCGGCCGCAATGACGGCCTGGCGATACTGGACCGGCACATCCTCAGGAATCTGAAGAGGCATGGCGTGATCCGTTCTTTGCCGACGTCGTTAACTCGGAAGAAGTACCTGAACGTTGAGCTTCGCTTTCAGAAATTCGCCCAGGAGCTAGGGGTCGCCGTCGATGAACTCGACCTGGTCTTCTGGAGCAATGAGGCCGGGCAAATTTTGAAGTAATAACTCCCGGGGTTGGAAGAACTGTCGGCCACGGAAGGATACTCGGCTGCGTTTGAAAGAAGAGTATGCCACGCAAACCATTTCTGATACTTGGCGCCGGGTTGATGGGCAAAGCGATCGCCTACGACCTGATGAATTCCGACCCACGGTACACCATCACGCTTGCAGACATAGATCTCGGGCGCGCCCGAAGCATTGCTAATGCTATCGATCCGCGAAGGATAGGCGTACAGAGAATCGATGTACGCGACTTCGAAAA
>CAYYHS010000682.1:0-1985 GCA_964471785.1 uncultured Chitinophagaceae bacterium | reverse complement strand
TATGCAATTCTTGAGGGACTGGCTTACCGGGCATATACTCGGCACAGATAAAAAGTATAGCGAATTTTTGAATTCCAAAGGTTTACGATAAAAGACTCATGCGAGTCATGCGGAATTGAAATGTCCATGGGATGTTCTGTTGGCACAACTTATGACTTTATGAAAAAGATGACAACGAAGGCATTGCAAGGTCACTAGAAGGCATCTCAAAAACTCGGAAAAATGTCATGCTGAACGAAGCGAAGCGGAGTGAATGCCGAAGGCATCCCTTCGGAAGAATCCATGACAATCATGCATTATCAATCTACGAGGCTTCAGTGTCGTGGATGCTTCGCTACGTTCAGCATGACATTTACAAATGCATTCTACATCAAAACCATTTTTGATATGGCTTCTAGTGATAAATTAAAACGATACACCGTTCCTTGCAGTTGAGTTGTCCGGAAAGGGGGGCGCCGCAGTTGGATTGAGTTCCGTTGCACAATCACGGGAAGATATTATGATAGCACAAACCAATAATCTCTGGGGCATCATACTTGCCGGCGGAGATGGAAAACGCCTGCGAGAGTTCGTTCGACTTCGCTTTAATTCTGACCGCCCGAAACAATTTTGCGCGTTCCATGGAACGCGTTCAATGCTCGGAACGACGGTAGACCGGGTTCGGCAACGGATTCCTTTCCAGAGAATGCTGGTTACCGTCAACAGGCGCCACAGAGAGTTCGTGGAGAAGGATCTTTGCGGAATGTACGAAGGAAACATCATCGTGCAGCCGGAAAACAAAGAGACATGCGCGGCTATTCTTTTGCCGCTGCTGCATATCCAACAGTGCGACCCGGGGGCCGTTGTCTGTATCTTTCCTGCAGATCACTTTGTGCGCCAGGAAGCACGCTTCATGCAATTGCTTGATGCCTCAGCGCGGTATGTTAACGGCCATCCCCGGGAACTGCTGCTCGTCGGAGCTGAAGCACAATACCCTGAGACGGATTACGGATGGATTGAGCCGGCGCATGTGGCCTCGATTGAAGGCGGCTTCGAGATACTTCACGTTCGTAAATTCTGGGAGAAGCCTTCCTTCCAAAAGGCAGAACAACTCGCCAGGAACGGAAGCTTATGGAACACGATGGTGATCATTGGCCGCGTCGATGCCTTTCTGGAAAAATTTCGTCGATTAACTCCCGACCTTTTTGAGTCGTTTCGCCCCGTCGCCGAATCTCTTGGATTTCCGCTGGAAGAAGAAATTACCCGCCAGGTATACGCTTCGATTCCCAGTATGAATTTCAGCATGGATATTCTGGAGCGCGAAGTCCAAGACCTTGTTGTCCTTCCTGCGCGGGGTATTTACTGGAGCGATTGGGGGCGAGGGGAACGCATCGAAATGGATCTTGCAATGATGAAGAGAGACACTGTAAGGGTTGCCAGCCATCAAACCGCCTGACTGGTTCCTTGTTGCATCAGCAGTCCACAAATAGTTACAAAGCGTTCGATGAAGGTCGGCTCATGTCGTCGTCTTCACTCTCGATCACGGCGGTCCGGAGGGTACAGTTAATTTTTCCGCTAGCAATTTTGTGAACAAATTCCGGAACCTATAGAATGGATTTCGCATTGCGAAGACATAATTTCAAAAGCGATTTCCTCGTCGTCTTCGCAGTAATTCTTTATGCCTTGACCTTTAGGCCTTTATACAATCTGGTCGGCAATTCGACGGCGGCTCTTGTATTGATTCCGGTAGCCCTTGCCGGATTCTACTATGGTTTAGGGGCTGGCATCGTTGCAGGTTTGTTGACACTTCCGTTGAACTTTTTTCTCTTCAGTCATTTCGAACAATCTTCATTCCTTTTCCACGTCCTGAATTCGCTTCCCCCGATTGTCATCGCTATGTTTGTAGGAGCATTCAGCGGCTGGCTCCACGGTCTGTTACTACGGACAAAAGAACAAGCGCAGCAACTTCAAAAAGAAATATTGGAGCGGGAAAGATCGGAAGAGCG
>CAYYHS010000681.1:0-1985 GCA_964471785.1 uncultured Chitinophagaceae bacterium | reverse complement strand
GATCATCGTCTGTCCGAGACTCATTGAAATACCTCACATAGTGGGCAATCGGGCACACTCGCCCCTTCGGGCAGGGGTAATCTGAGGATTTTGGCGAAAAACTCAATGAGATAGATCACAGAAAATGCGGATTACGGTATCTATGGGACATGGGCAGTAGTCAAGGCACCACTATAAATCATTACAAGATTCGATCAATCATCTTCCGCGGTAACGGCCGCAACTTCTTCCAGCGTCGTAATTCCCTTCGTGAGCAGCGCAAGCGCATTTACTCTGAGCGTGCGCATCCCATTCTTGAGCGCCGCCTGACGGATCGCTTCCTCGTTCACCGAAGAGCCTGCGTCAAGGATCATCTGGCGAATCTCTTTTGTAAAATAGAGGGCTTCGTGGATTGCAACCCTCCCTTTATAGCCTTTAATACACTCGCTGCATCCGATCGGCTGATAGAATTTTGAATTGCGAATAACTTCTTCCGTGAGACCAAGTTTGAGAAGCGCCGGCACATCGGGTTCATTGAGGGGACTCTTGCACCGCTCACACAGCTTGCGGACGAGCCGTTGAGCAATGATAATGTTAATACTGTAGGCGATGAGGAACGGCTCGATCCCCATTTTATAGAGACGCGACACCGCGCTCGGCGCATCGTTCGTGTGCAAGGTCGACAAGGTAAGGTGACCGGTGTTTGCAAGCTTTACGGCTATTTCAGCGGTCAGCTTGTCACGAATTTCACCCACCATGACAATGTCCGGGTCATGGCGCAGGATAGCGCGCAACGCTCCTTCAAAATCGAGTTTGGAATTGAGTTTTACCTGCCGCGCTCCTTCGATAAGATACTCGACCGGATCTTCGACGGTGATGATATTCAGCGACGGGTCCATCACGGTCCGCAGGGCGGCCACGAGCGTTGTGCTTTTTCCGCTCCCTGTCGGTCCCGTTACAATGATAATGCCGAACGGTTTCTTGATTGCTTTGTAGACGGCCGCCGAACTGTACGAGTCGAACCCCAGGTCCGCGATGCTTCCGCCGACGACCGGTTCTGTGAGAACGCGGATGACAATCGATTCGAACTTGTTCTTCAGTTCTTTTCCCTGAAGAGGGATCACCGACAGCCGAAACCGGATTGTCCTTTTGTCGATGGTCAGCTGTGCGAAACCGTCCTGCGCCATGTTGCGCTCGAACCGGTCCAGGTTCTTCGCCCTGTCTTTCACGACCGCCGCGACCGCCTCGGCGCGCGTTTCGCTGTTCGTATACCAGCGTGAAAGTTTTCCGTCGATGCGGAAATGGAACTCGGTTATTTTGTCGCCGCGGGGAATTACATGAATGTCGCTTGCGCCGACGCGGACCGCATCGACAAAGATGCTCTCTACGAGATCGACAAGCCCGCTGCGGCTGATTTCTTCTTCAAGCGCCTGTTCATACCCTTCGGAATCTTCCTCGGATTCATCGACAAACGATTCTCCCCTCAGCATTGTTTCTTTGTCCCGGTAGACCGCCTTGTCGATGCTCACTCTCTTCCATAACGAATCCCATTGGCTGTACGGGACGTAACAGATTTCGAATTTCTGGTAATGGAATGTGCGGGCTATCTTATAGACTTCGGGTTTTGTGGGGTCGGGAGTAATAACGAGCAGCCGGCCCGGCCTCTCCGGATCTATTGAGTACGGAAGGACGTTGTGTTCGTGAGCCATTTCACGGATGGATTCCGGGAGCGAGGTGATCTCTTTCCGAATAAACGCGAGCACGCCGTCGTCGATTGTTTCCATTGAAATGTCGAGTGTCCGGAAGGCATAGTAATCGGCGACCTCCCGGTAGACGAGATCGCGGTCCATCTTGAACTGGTCGACGAGGATCTGAGGAAGCTTACGCCGGTTTTTGTTCTCTTCCTTGTCCAGCACGGCCAGGGCGCGTTCGAGCACATCGGCTTGGATGATGCCCTTGTCGATGAGAATGTCGCCCAGTTCTTTTTTTACGCTGCGTGTCTGCAT
>CAYYHS010000680.1:0-1987 GCA_964471785.1 uncultured Chitinophagaceae bacterium | reverse complement strand
ACGGCATCAGCATCGCCTGGGCGCTCACAGAGTACCTCCACGAACACATCGGTGCACGAACACTGTTTGCAACGCATTACCACGAGCTGAACGAGCTGGCGGAACTTTTTCCACGCATCAAAAATTACAAGGTGGATGTGCGAGAGTATGGGGATAAGGTTGTTTTCCTCCATACCGTCACTCCCGGTACGGCCGACCATTCGTACGGAATCCAAGTTGCGAAGATGGCAGGTTTGCCGGAAGAGCTTACCGAACGGGCAAAGAAAGTCCTTAATAACCTGGAAGATACCCAGCTCCGTCCGCATGGAGCTGTTGATGGAGAAATGTTTGATGCTGCCGTACGGCTTCACGTCGGCGGCAGAAGAAAGATAGCGCCAAACGCCGAACAAAAGCTCCAGCTGACGATGTTTGAGATGAAGGATGATGAATTGCGCGCAACGATTAGCAAGCTCGATATCGATTCGATGTCCCCGCTCGAAGCATTGAAACTGCTCGCAAAATTGAAGGAAAATATTTCAAAAAACGCTTAAGAATTCCAGTTATATCGAACACTGCTCGCGGATGGAACCGTGAAGATATCCCCTTGTGGCTGACTTTCAAATGTGAAGCCCTGGAGGGGCAACATGTTAATAGCGGATAGACAAGCAGTGTTCAAAAAACTCCACCTGTGGCAAAATAGTTATGACAATCAAAGGGGCTGTATTTTATTGCATTGCCCCATAGGGGCAACATGTTAATCGTGGATAAATAAGAATCTTTCAAGAAGCTACGTCGGGAGCGAAATGTAATAGGGGGATCTATGGAAAACACATATTCTCAAATCTATGTCCAAGTTATTTTTGCCGTTCAAGGGAGACTAAAAATTTTGCGATCCGAACACAAGGAAGAGCTCCACAAATTTATCACCGGTATCGTCAAGAACAAAGGCCAAAGGCTCCTCAGAATCAACAGCGTGCAGGACCACGTACATATCCTCTTGAGCCTCAATCCTGATATTGCGCTCTCTGATCTAGTCAGAGACATTAAAGCAAATTCTTCTCGCTTCATTAACAAGAGAGCCTGGGTAAAGGGAACGTTTAGATGGCAAGAAGGCTTTGGTGCTTTCTCATATTCCCACTCACAACTTGATCGAGTAATACGTTATATCGACGAACAGGATCGGCATCATCGGAAGATTTCATTTAAGGATGAGTACATTTGTTTCCTGGAAAAGTTTCGGGTGAACTTTGACCCCAGTTATTTGTTTAATTGGATAGATAAAGAGACGACGATGGACTCATCTCGCTTCTGACGGAGCTTGGCCTCTCAATTCGATACTACTACAAACATTTGGCTCCTCTGGAGCCATTAAAGAGTACCTGTCAGTGAGAAGTTCGATCTCTAGAACACTATCAAAATCTCTGTTAAATCAGAAACAAGTTTTGATACTTTGCTCTGACCTATTCTCCTCCTCCTGCCGTATGGAGGGATACACTCCGTCACAATTCAAACATCAAAGGAGTACTTCGTGGACCTCAACGACATCAACCTGCTTTTCGAATTCAACTATTGGGCAAAGGGAAGAATGCTGAGTGCGGTTGACCCGCTTTCGGAAGACTTGCTCACCAAGGATCTCAAAACGAGCTTCGGAACGCTCCACGGCACGCTCGTTCATATTTGCGCCGCGGAACATATCTGGCTGCAGCGGCTCATCGGCATGACCAACCCGAAATTTCTCACAATCGCCGACATGCCGAATTACGGCGCCGTCAAATCAAAATGGGAAGAGGTGGAGAAGGGGATGCTAGGATACATTCACTCGCTCAACGATAATCAGCTTCAAAAGACATTTACGTTCCTGAACCTGAAGGGAGAGCCGGTGACCAACGTGCTGTGGCAGGCGCTTCAGCATCTCGTCAACCACGGCACATACCATCGCGGACAGATCACGTCCATGATCCGGCAGCTTGGCGGAACGCCCGCTAACACAGACCTCATCGGATTCTAC
>CAYYHS010000679.1:0-1987 GCA_964471785.1 uncultured Chitinophagaceae bacterium | reverse complement strand
ATTGTGCCCAAAGGCCGCTATGTGTGTCTCCATATGCGCCGACTACAGCATCATACTGAGCCCAGAATCAGTAAACCGATAACGACCGAAACAATTCTTAGCCTCATTGTCTTGCCCCCTTCCTTATTACTTAATCATTGACATCATTTTTGTTTGTGTCGTAATTTTTCCATCTGTCGATATTGCGTTGATCCTATAGAAATATATACCGCTTGGATAACCTGATGCATTAAAATTTAGTTCATGCGGGCCAGAATTCTGTTCTTCATTTAACAGAGTAATGACATCCCGCCCTAGTATGTCATAAACCTTAAGACTAATTTTCATCCTTTGGTTCAATCTATACGATATTTTCGTGTTCGGATTAAACGGATTGGGATAGTTTTGGAAAAGCTCGCACTGTGAAGGAAGTTGCAGGCTACTTTATTCATTCACCTTTGTGACTGGTATATTTTTACTGCCAAGCAAGACCGCCCAATAGCCCCTGTCCTCGTCCCACTTGTAACTAGGCGCACCCACCAGAATGTCCGAAAGGCCGTCTCCATTGATATCTCCGACACTCGCTATCGCTTGGCCAAACAAGCTCGTTACATTAAATGTTGCAGCGGCATCAAAATTCTCATCCATCTTGGGTCCACCTGCAAAGACGAACACACCTCCAGAATTAATTGGACCGGAAGCTCCCACCGCAATATCATCATAACCGTCTCCATTCATATCTCCCGTGTCTGCAATTGATATTCCGAAGTCCCCGTATCCCGGATCTTTCAGTTTGATATCTGGTATTTTGCTGAACGCTGGGCGACCAAAATGGACAAAAACGGAGCTGAACGATACCGCACTATCCCTGTGGACCCATAACAAATCCGCGACACCATCGCCGTTTGCGTCAAAAACACCCACGACACCGGCTGAAACCGAACTTTCAAATCCACGAATCTGAAAGGGTGAAGTAAGAGACAAGCTGTTTTTCGTTCCCCAATAAATATTAACATAGCTGTAACGAGTGCTATCGACACCATAGTCTTTCATCCCTGTCAAAATCAGATCATTCAACCCGTCAGCATTGAGATCGCCTGCTGCGGCAGATAGGCCGAGCCCGATGTAGGCGGTGTCTCCAACCAAGACAGCACTGGGCGTGGTCGTGATATTAGGGCCCAAATATATGTATACCTTTCCATTGCCATATCCATTAGGGTAGCCGCCAGCGACCAGAACGAGGTCTAGGTAGCCATCGTTATTTACATCTGCAATACATCCGGGGGTTAATCCGTCAGACCGATTTTCACAAGCGAATATCAATGGGCTCGTGGTATCGACTCCCCCGGCGCTTCCCCAATAAAGCCGCACGGTATCGTAACCTGTATACGGCCCTAGAACATGACTCGTTCCGGTAACCACATCGGTAAATCCATCTCCATTGAGATCTCCGGCTAAAAGGTGTACGCCAGGAAACCTCATCTTTGGTGTCGTATCAATCGGAGACTCCAATGTATAGAGTCCGGTGCTGTCTCCTCGACAAATCGCGACTTTGTAAGGAAAGTTTGCCGTTGGCTTAATGGCTGTCACGAATTGTCCGAGTAGCTCTCCAGTAACACTCCCGGGGACCTGCGTCCACAGTTGTAGCGGCCACTCGTTCTGAGCGAAAATCGAAGGCGGTAAAAGAATCGTTAAGATTATGATGAGCTTTTTCGTGATAGTATCCCTGTCAGTGCTCCTGAAAGATAACGATATCTATGGCAACTTTTGTCCAAAGCCGATCAACGGGAACAGTGATGCAACGTCAATCTACTCAAAAAAAAATATCAAAATGATGAAAATGAACGGACCAAACGAACCTGCTTTCATCCATTATGATTACTTTAGGGATTATAGGTAATTAAGGATTGCACCCACACAATCCATTCAAAAGATGCGAAAAAGGCGACAAAAAATATATTCTGGAATTCTTTCCTGCGAAATGCAGAGAGGATGGTAAGTAATTTGC
>CAYYHS010000678.1:0-1997 GCA_964471785.1 uncultured Chitinophagaceae bacterium | reverse complement strand
GTACCGTACTTTGGCGGACATCTTGAACAGCGTACGGGGCCTCTTCGTCACCTACGACCGCAATTATCAGTTCCTCGGAATCCGTGGATTCAATCGGCCAGGCGATTACGATACGCGCGTGTTGCTGCTCGTGGATGGCCATCGCATCAACAACAACGTCTACGACAGTGCCACGATCGGGACGGAGTTCATTCTTGACGTTGATCTGATCGAACGGGTCGAAGTCATCCGCGGCCCGGGTTCCTGCCTTTATGGCAACAACGCGTTCTTCGGGGTGATCAATGTGATCACAAGACGTGGCAAAGAAATGAACGGGGCCGAGGTATCCGGCGAGGCGGGCAGTTTCTATACGTACAAAAGCCGGTTCAGCTACGGCAACCAGTTCACGAATGGAGTCGAAATGCTCGTTTCGGGGACTTACTACCACAGCGACGGACACGAGCGGCTTTTTTTTAAGGAATACAATTCTCCCGCGAGCAACGGTGGTGTTGCGGAGGATGCCGACAGCGACCAGTTTGAGAGCTTCTTTTCCAAGGTGTCGTACCGGGAATTCACGCTGGAGGGTGCGTTTGTCAACCGGACGAAACAAATCCCGACCGGTTCATTCGGCACTGTGTTTGATGATCCGCGCAACCAGACGATCGATGAGCAGGGCTATGCCGATGTGAAGTTCGAGCATGAGTTTTCCAACGATTTGTTTCTCATGGCTCGGGTCGCCTACGACCATTTTGCCTATCATGGAACATATATCTACAACCAGTCGACCAACACGAATCCCGGGCTGGTGCGAGAAGAGGACCTGGGACAGGGGGAATGGCTGACCCAGGAATTGCAGTTGCGGAAAACGTTTTTCCGTTGGCACACGGTGACGGTCGGCGCGGAAGTGCAGGAGAACCTCAAGCAGGACCAGTTTAATTACGATCTGCCGACGCATGTCACGAACCTCGATGATCGGCGAAGTAACCAGAGTTACGGCACTTACGTGCAGGATGAATATCAAATCCTGACGAATCTTATCCTGAACGCGGGCGTGCGCTACGACCATGTCGATACATTCGGTTGCGCCGTCAGCCCCCGCGCGGCGGTGATCTACAATCCATTCGACCAGACAACCTTGAAGTTTATTTATGGAACAGCCTTCCGCGCTCCCAACGCCTACGAGGCGTATTATCAGGATGGGGTGACGCAGGAGCCGAATACCAAATTGAGGCCGGAGACGATCGAGACGTACGAAGGCGTCGCGGAACAGGGGATCGGCAGCCACCTCAGCGCGTCTGCTTCGGGTTTTTATTACAAGATCCATAATCTGATCGGGGAAACCATCGATCCCAATAACAATCTGATCGTGTACAAAAACATCGATCAAGTCACCGCCAAGGGATTCGGGCTGGAATTGGATGGGAATTGGGCCAATGGCGTCAAGGGTCGGGCCAGTTATTCGTACACGGAAACGGAAGATGTCACGACCGGCAAGCCGCTGAACAACTCCCCCAAACATCTGGCCAAGCTGAATCTCATTGTTCCCCTGGTGAAGGACAAACTGTTCGCCGGCATGGAGCTGCTGTACACGGGCACACGGGGGACGCTTGCGGGCAACTCGGTCAATGGATATTTCCTCTCCAACCTGACCTTGTCCAGCCAGAACCTGATCAAAAATTGGGAGTTCTCGGCCAGCGTGTACAACCTCTTCGACACCAGATACGGCGATCCCGGCGGTCCGGAGCATGTGCAGGACAGGATACTCCAGGATGGCCGCACATTCCGGGTGAAGGTCACGCACAAATTCTGAAGTATTGACAATGAATGGGTTGCTTCATAAAGCGTACGGCACGGCTCGCCGGGTGGCGATTCTGCTGGCAGTCTGCGCGCTTCCATTTCTTGCGACCCGGTTGTCCGCCCAGCAACCCGTGCCGCCCGAGTATCAGATCAAGGCCGCCCTTCTGTACAATTTCGCCAAGTTCGTGGAGTGGCCGCCGCAGGCCTATTCCGACAAAGAC
>CAYYHS010000677.1:0-1997 GCA_964471785.1 uncultured Chitinophagaceae bacterium | reverse complement strand
GCTCGTACGATCTCCTCTATCCGAACACCGATCTGCTTATCGAATACACGCGTACCAATCCCTGGGTTTACAACCATAAGTATCCGGACGACACGTACCAGAGCAGCCAGTACGATCTGGGACATTGGATAGGACAGAACGCTGACGATCTTTACCTTGAGGCCAATTACCGGCCGTACCGCAATCTCAAAGTTGGACTCCAGTTTGAATCGTTGCGGAAAGGAGGCAAAGACTCGACAAAATTTCAGTACTTGCTGCCGACGCCTGAGTTCCTGTACGAACCGCTCATCAAGCGTCAGGAGTATGGTGTTACTGCGAGGTATGAGATTGTGCGCGATATGTTTGTCGACTGCCGCGTGCTCCTTTCCCGCTACACTCAAGGGGCAAACATCCCCGGAACCTTCCAATATCCGCGGCTAAGCGGCGATTACGCCGACCGGATTGATGCCTTTATTGCTGTGCGATACAACTTCTATTAATGCCGATCCCTGTTAAACTGAGACGCGCCCTGCGTGTCCAATAATCGTACCACCATAGACCCAATGGATCCTCGCAGCGATCTTGAGCTTATTCAAGAGTTTAAGAATGGGAACAACAAGGCATTTAACCTTCTCGTCCTCCGATATCAGGAGAAAATTTACTGGGTTGTTCGCCGTCTCTTGCCGGATCATGATGAAGCCGACGATGTTGTGCAGGATGTTTTCGTAAAGGTCTATCGATCGCTCAGTACGTTCAAAGGCGATTCGAGTTTCTACACATGGCTGTACCGGATTGCCGTGAATTTGTCGCTGAACGAGATTCGCAGGAAGAAGACGAGGAAGACTTTTTCGCTGGACGACGGCGTGATGCAGCACCAATCGTCGGATCCGCTTCCCGTCGAGAGGATGGAGCAGGAGGAACAAACCCGGCTCATCAAGGCCGCAATCGAACGGCTGCCGGACAAGCAAAAGAAAGTATTTATACTTCGCTATTATGAAGAATTGCCGTACGAAGAGATCTCGAAGATTCTCAAGACAAGCGTTGGAGGCTTGAAGGCGAACTACTTCCACGCCGTAAAAAAGATAGGAGCGTTTGTGAAACATGGATTGTGACGCAGTTCGTTCTCTGCTCATCGAAAAACAGGAGGGAACAATCTCGCCAGAGGATGGAAAGACCCTCGACCGGCATCTTGCGACGTGTGAGCGATGCAGTGAGGATCTCGAGTTGATCGGCCTCTCCTTTGAGGCGTTGCGCGGCGTGCATGACGACGAACCCCCGACGCATTACTTCACGAATCTGGTTCCCCGGATTCGTGAACGGATTGAACATCAGCCGAAAGGATTTTCCTTCCCGGTTCTGCCGGTGTGGGCACAGCGCATTCTGGCCCCGGGCTCGGCGTTAGCCGTGCTCGGATCTATCGTCATGCTTTACATTCTTCTCACCCCGTCATTTGATCCTTCAAAAACGGGGCTGGAACAAATTGTTGCGGAGGTTCCGAGAGAAGACATTGACCGTGTTGCTGAATATGTAACGTACTCCGGCGTTTTGACGCGGACCATGGAACCCTCTCAACGTATGGTGGAAACGCTCTCAAACCCTTCCGCGGTATCACAGCAGTTTGACCGGGAGCTGGTCGATGACCAGCTTGAACACGGACATTCATTCTCGATTTTCCTTGCAGGTGATAATCCCTTTGAAGATATTGCCGACGAAGACGTGGATCCCGTTATCACGAAACTCGACAAGACTTCATTATAATATTGAGAAGGTGTCTATGAAATATAATGGTACAATGGTACTCAGTTTCCTGTTGATTGGAGCCGCCACGCTTTGTGCGCAACCGCGGCACGGAGATCGATCGCAATGGCCGGATCGGATAGAAAGTTACAAGAAAGTCCGGATGCTTGAAGCTCTGAAACTTGGAGAGGACGAATCTGTCAAGTTCGTCTCACGGTACGATAAACATCTGGAAATCATGCATGGGTTCGACAAGGAACGCAATGATCTCATCGATAATC
>CAYYHS010000676.1:0-1997 GCA_964471785.1 uncultured Chitinophagaceae bacterium | reverse complement strand
ACAGCCCTTTTTGTATCTGCCAACGACGGCCTGGTTTCGCACCTGGGCTATTCTCTCTATCGTTCAACTGATGATGGTGCAACTTGGACCTCTGTGAGCAGCGGCCTGGCAAATGCCGGTGTGAATGCAATTGCGTTCAACGGGGACGCTAACATCTATGCTGGAACAATTTCCGGCGTGTATGTTTCCACCAATAATGGTGGATCGTGGAAGTCGGCAGGGCTGGTGAATACGAACATATCAGCCATCATCGCTATTTCCGAAGGGACTGACGGCACGTATATCTTTGCTGCTACGAGGAGCGGTATTCTTCGTTCAACTAACGAAGGCACAAATTGGACTTCCGTCAATGCGGGTATGACGGATACCGTTGTAACTGCACTGTCGGTTTACCCAAAAGCGACGGGGACTCCAGCTATCCTTGCCGGCACTCAAGGGGGCAGAGTATTTCTATCCAACAATAACGGAGAGAATTGGACCGATGTGAGCAACGGACTTATTACGGGACCGTGGGAATGGGGGGACTGGGAAGCGGATGTGCGTTCGCTAACGGTGGTCGGATCAAATTTCTTTGCCTGCACTAATGCCGGGTTGTTTCTTTCGACCAACAATGGGGCCGAATGGGGACCCGCAGATGCTGGAATTATTAATTCACTTACAATCAACGCTTTTGCGGTCTGTGGCTCTGAACCCGGAACCAGTATCTTCGCAGGGAGTTTTCCTTCCGGTGTTTTCCTTTCCACAGATAATGGTTCTCACTGGGGTACGGCCAACAACGGCATTAATAGCATTGATATCAACGCATTCACAATCACCGGTAAGAATATTTTTGCAGGGGGACCGACAGGCGTCTTCCTTTCGACTAATAACGGCGCGAATTGGGACACAGTGGGATTGAGCAATACAGGTGAAGTTGTTTCCCTTCTCGCAGCAACGGACGCGAAAGGAAACACCCTCATTCTTGCTGGAACATGGAATGGCTTGTTCATCTCGCCCGATAACGGGAAAACTTGGGATACAACCGCGCTAAAGGGAGATGTTACGGCGCTTGCTGCAGATTCAAACCAGCAAGGTGGGATGAGCATTTTTGCTGGAACAAGAGGGAGCGGTGTCTTCTTATCGACTGACAATGGAGTGACGTGGAATTCTCTGCACAATGGCATACCCGTAGTCGAAAACATCAATGCTCTTTGCTTCAGCGGTGAGAATCTTTTTGCTGCAACAGACTACATACTGTACCGTTCCACCGACAATGGAACGAGCTGGGCTCCGACCGGACTAAATACCGCGACAATTTCGTCGAACACATGGATCTACAGCCTTGCAGTCGACACGAACGGATCGGACGGCTCAGCCATTTTTGCAGGAACTAGCGATGATGGGGTCTTGGTTTCGGTTAACGCTGGAGTATCCTGGGCCACTGCTAACACCGGATTGACAGATATGTGTATATATTCGCTTGCCGTGAGTAGTTCGTATCTATTTGCGGGGACAAACGTTTCCGGAGTCTGGAAGCGCCAGTTATCTGAAATGACTGCGATCCATGAACCATCTCCGGGAAAGGTACCGCAAATATTCTCTCTTAATCAGAACTACCCTAACCCATTCAATCCCTCTACGATAATCAGTTATCAACTACCAGCAAATAGTTTTGTGACGTTGAAAGTTTATGACATCATTGGCAGGGAGGTTTCAACGCTGGTGAGCGAACAAAAGAACATGGGCCAATATGAAGTAACCTTCGATGGCAGTACGTTAGCGAGCGGAGTTTATTTCTATCGGTTGCAAGCGGGGAGTTTTGTAAACACGAAGAAATTCGTTTTGTTGAAGTAGTATCAGTTATGCATCTGCAACATCCGGCCCCAGATATCACTTCTGGGGTTCTTTTTATGGTATACGAACCATGAGAACAAACAGGAGGTCTCATGGTTCAAGAAATTGTCGATGCACTTGCAACAGCTGCAGCCCGCCTTGAAGAATCTGCTTATCCTCACGCC
>CAYYHS010000675.1:0-2000 GCA_964471785.1 uncultured Chitinophagaceae bacterium | reverse complement strand
TTGACGGTCGTATCGTATTGTATTCCCGGATCGCCGCAGAGCCACGCCGCCTCCGCCATCTGACGGAGCAGGTCGCGCGCGCGGAATGTGTCCATTACCTTACCGCCGCGAACTGCTCTGGTGTTCCATTCTTTATCTTCGAGAGCCGCCTTCATGAATTCATCGGTCACGCGAACAGAGTGATTTGCATTCTGGTAGGAAATGGAATCATACGCACCGCCTGGCACATTGAATCCTCCCTCATAACCGGCTTCGATAAGCGCCCAGGCCTTCTTCTCTTCCTCTGCTTTGCAATTGATAAAGTCAACGACATCCGGATGATCGACATTGAGGATCACCATCTTTGCGGCCCTGCGCGTTTTTCCGCCCGACTTAATAACACCCGCAAACGCATCGAATCCTTTCATGAAAGAAACCGGGCCGGACGCGGTTCCGCCGCCGGAGAGATTCTCTCGAGAAGACCGAAGCGTCGAAAGGTTGGAACCTGTCCCCGAACCGAACTTAAAAAGTCTCCCTTCGGTGCGCGCGAGGTCCAGAATCGAATCCATCGTGTCTTGCACTGAATTGATGAAGCACGCAGAACACTGCGGGCGCTCTTCCACTCCGACATTGAACCAGACCGGGCTGTTGAACGCCATGTACTGGTTCACCAGGAGGTACGACAATTCATGATAGAATATCTCTGCATCTTCTTCCGTCGCGAAGTAACTCCCTTCGCGGCCCCATTTCGTCGTTGTTTTTGCGACGCGGTCCACAAGTTGCCTTATGCTGGTTTCACGCTCCGGGGTTCCAATCAACCCATGAAAGTACTTCGATACCACAACGTTTGTTGCGGTCATCGACCATGTCTTAGGGATTTCGACGTTCTTTTGTTCGAAGATCTTTTCCCCTTTTTCATTGGAAATCACAGCGGTACGCAATTCCCAGGTAATTTCGTCAAACGGATGAACTCCCGGTTTTGTAAAATAACGCCGGATAATAAGCCCGCCTGACGTGGGGACATTCGTTGCGCGGAGGCTTCCTTTCTTCTCGGCGACGGCGATGGTTTTGTCTGACATTTCTGGCTTCCTCTTCTTACGATGATCGATGTGGATTGAATTGTGTCCGCGCGAAAAGAACAATGTGTTTCCCCTTTCCATGCCGCGACATTAAACGACAACTCTGTGCCTGGGTCTCGGTTTCAAACGCCGGCATCAGTGGAGAAGTGGTACCTTCAGTATGAGATTTGACAGCTTATTTTCGGATGAACTCTAGCCGGTGGGATTTCAAAGGCTAACTGGTTGTGAATATAGCCGGTTAAGCCATACAAGTCAAGTAAAAAATGAGAAAAAATTTAACGCAAAAATAACATCTTGACACGAGTACGACTGGCTCCTTTTCCATTTGACGGTTTGCACGTAATTCCGTTATGGCGTTAGATGAACTAACTTAAAATGAAAATTCACGAATATCCTCGTTGGCCTCATTCTGGCGCAAATCGTTCCCGTGTATTCATGGATGATATCTTGCATTTTAAGTAGAGTTGATATACTTTTTCATCGCAATTTCGGTCTCAAGGGAAATATGTCACAGTTTGAAATTGGAGATGTAGATGGGAGTTGAAGTCGAGTTCTCGACGATCAGTGAGATGTTCGACCGTATTACGAAAAAATTCTTGACCGAGTCACGCCCGATGCTCATGCACAAGGTCGAGAAACAATACCGCGGAATTTCATATGCGGAGTATCGTACAAGGGTCGAGCACTTCGCCCTCGGCTTGGCTGAGATCGGCGTGAAAGCCGGCGACAAGATTGCCATCATCTCGGAAAACCGCCCTGAGTGGGTCATTGCCGACATGGGAATCGTTCTCCTGGGAGCTGTCGACGTTCCGATTTATCCTACTCTTACAGCAAAACAGATCGAGTACATTTTCAACGATGCCGACATCAGCGTCGCCATTGTGTCGAATCAATCGCAACTCAATAAAGTCATCAAGATCAAAGACCAGATTCGCACACTCC
>CAYYHS010000674.1:0-2004 GCA_964471785.1 uncultured Chitinophagaceae bacterium | reverse complement strand
TCAATTCCAGGATGATTGCTCCCGACAGTCCCTTGCCGGCAAGCTGATCCATGAATTTCATCATGAACTGAAGAACGAAAAGAAACATCAAAACGAAGAACGAACCGATGAACGGTGCGATCTGCGCTCTAAGGATGTGGCGAAAGATGATCATACTTGAATATACTAAAGTGTGAGGGTCTTTTCCAATGGGAGGTTGTAGTTAGTAGTGTTACGGTTTTCTCCTCGTTCCCAAACTCTGTTTGGAAATGAAGGATAGCCCGAAGAACCCGCGACGGTTGAGAACAATGGATTCGGTTTAGTCCGTTCCCAATCGGAGATTGGGAGCCAGGTGGATAGATGGTGAACAACATCTGCATGCCAGCCTCCGCGGGAATGGCAAATCAAGGAGCTTATTCTCGTTCCCAAACTCTGTTTGGGAACGAGGCGAATGGAGGTTTGTGTCTGCAAGTAAGGATGACCACGAACCGGGTTGTCGAAAGCTTGCAATTCTTTTGCAATTTCTCTAATTTATATCACCGATCTTTGGTCTCCCATCACATAATGGAGCGCAGTCAGCAGACCTTTGCTACTTGATCAATAAACGAGCATCGCACACATAGCCCCGTTGGCGGTGCCCATGCGGTTTGCACGATTGACTGTTCTCTATTTCGGTAGTGAATCCAATTTCCTTGTCCATATTTGTCAGACTGAAAAGATTCTTCAGGACGCGAGGAGTCGTTCTCGGCGCGATTGCCGTGTCGTTGACCGCCGTCGTTCTGTTGTCGGGATCTACGTCGCCCGCAGCCCGCGAAATGCACGGCACGGCGATCATCGCATCGCTCGATCCCGAGCAGCCATCTATTTTCGACAGCGTTACAACAAACCTCCGGGGCGCTTCCCATCCCGAACTCAGATCGCCGCCGGATTCAGCCGCCAAAAAATCCATTGTGCGCGACAGCTCCAAGCTGATGGATTCAACGAGATTCCTTCCCAAGCAGGTCCGGGATTCGCTGGCGCGTGCAGACTCGATCCGCCGCATACCGCGCGACTCCACCGCCCGTGTTGCTCAATTCCTCTATCACAGATCCGACTCTCCGATTGTCGATATTTTTGAACAGCGGACGTATTCCCTGTTCGGCAAGCCGCCATCGCTTCTCATCCGGAATGTTTCAATTGATTCGACGGGCCGTTATGTAACCATCCGAGAAACTGTGAACGGGGTGGATGTGAAGATACCGGAGCGCCTTCCTCTCGCAGAATATATCAACCGGCGTTTTCAATTCGAAATGGAACGCGGGTTCGAAGATGCTGTCTACAAGTACGAGCTGTTGAAGAAGAAAAATGACCTCGGCGATCTGCTTGGCTCGTTCACGAACATCGATATCCCAATCCCCGCCAACCCGGTCTTCAGTATCTTCGGACCGCCGCGTATCAATCTCCATATTTCGGGAGCGGTCGACATCCATGCCGCCTTTACGAACACGACGACGGACCAAGTGACGCTGTCCAGCCTGGGAAGCACGCGCAACACGCCCGACTTTTCGCAGCAGGTCCAGATCAACGTCAGCGGCACGATCGGCGACAAACTCAATATCCTTGCCGACTGGAATACCCAGCGTACGTTTGAATATGAGAATCAGCTCAAAATAAAATACACTGGGTACGACGACGAAATCGTCCAGAGCGTTGAAGCCGGAAACGTATCGCTTGCTACCAATTCCTCGTTTATCTCCTCAAGTTCGGCCTTGTTCGGCATCAAGTCGACATTTCTGTTCGGTCCCTTGAAGGTGACCGGTATCGCCTCGCAGAAGAAGGGGCAGATCCAGCAGAAGAATATTTCCGGCGGCAGCTCTGAGCACGATTTTGCGATCCATGCCTACGAATATAATACCGACCACTACTTCGTTGATACGAGTTACATTCCTCTCTTCGAGAAATATTATACGTCTCACCTGGGAGATGCAAGAAAGCAGATTGTTGACTATCAAGTCTGGGTCACCAATACTCAGATTGCAAACCCCA
>CAYYHS010000673.1:0-2009 GCA_964471785.1 uncultured Chitinophagaceae bacterium | reverse complement strand
ACTTTCGCGCTCTCGAGGCTGGGAAGTTGGTTAGCAGAATCTCCCTGATTGTACGCGGAAACTCCATAAAGGTACTGCCAGCCGTTCAGACTTGTTACGTTGTCTCCTTTGGGGGGAAAACGGTACCAGTACTGTACGGTGTCTCCCGGAAATATTTTGGGCGCGTCAAGTTTGACGGCGCCAAAGCCGCTGTTGTATCCGATCGCATCATCTGCCCGGTAGTAGTCGCCAACGAGCCCCATCGAGAGGATAAAATTCGTCGGGTCCTTAATGTCCGCTCCAGCGGACGAACGGTACACTCTGTATCCCTCGAAGTCATATCTTCTGCTGATCGGGTTGAAACTCTCTTCCGCCTGTGTCCTGTCCCAATAAATAATCGCTTGCTGGTTCTCAACCTCCGCATGTACGCGCGGCTGGCGCGGCGGCTGCGGAAGAACGTAGCGATGGATCTTCCCATCGCCGAAGATATCTTCGCCCGGATCGACCTTGTTATTCCCGTTCAGGTCGTTCCCGTTGAACGCCTGTTGCGCCCACGTCGCGTTGGAATATAAAGTCTTCCTCAAAGACGCATTGTGATAATCCTGGCTCGCAAGCGCGTTGCCGCTTTTTTTTGCGCAGACAACTGCAAAAACTACATTGATGCTGTCCCCCGGACCGAGAGACGGAAAAGGACCCACTGATAGAAGATCGACGAGGTTCGACGGCGCGATGCCCGGGGTGAGACCATCGACGAGAACGGGTATTCCCTGAGGCGTTCCAAGCGATTGGATATAATTTCTCGGCTCCATCGACGACATTCTCTGGTACTTCCCGCGATAAATATCTGCCGGATTATTATCTATCTCCGGATAAAAATAGACCGAAGATCCGGAACTCGTGTTGTTGTACTTCCAGCCGTTGTAGTAGGTATCTTTATAGAGATCGCCAAGTGAATCGAGAGAAGCCGAAGCAAAAGAAACCCCGGTCGAATCACGCTTTAGGGGGAACGGGGCCGCACCCAATAGTTTTACGCCAAAGTAACTGTTCGCCGGAGGACCGTACGGTTGACCGGTGACATCGAAGGAGTACGCCAGCCTCAAGCTGTCGATGTAGGCCTTCCCGCTGCTAAAAAATGCAGAGCTGGACTGGTATCCCGACAGATTCATGTTGCGTACTACCGCCTCATTCCGCAACCCGACATAAATTCCGTCGAGCGTATCGCTGCTACCCGGAGCTAATTTGATTGTGTAACTCAGGATCACGAAAAAATCCGCAAACGGAAAATTCCACGCATACGACTCCAAATGAACGTTAATGCCGAGCGGCGAATGGCTGGGAATGGAATCACCCGTGTACGGATCGCGCGTATTCTTGTCCGTAAAGTCCATCACAAAATCCTGATGACTCACGGCATTAAGGTTGAAATAGGTATCGCCGGAGAGCGATGAGCGCTGGCTGATTTGAGCTCCCGGCTCGGTCGTGAATTCAAATCCAGCCCCCAAGGTTAACGGGCTTCCGCCGTCAGCGCAGGCCGTTGAAACACGGGGAATTCCGTCTTTTCGCTTCACTCCGCCGATCCACAATCCTCCCAGTGCAAGGTTCTCAATCCGCGAACCTTTGGGGTATTCACACGATGGTTGTGCCGGCCAATTGTTAAAATTTGTTCCGAGCGTCCCGATATTCGTGATCGTCATCCTGACGTTTCCGACAGTGGTGTATTTCGTAGCATCATCATCGGATATTTTCCGGAGGGACGGGGGATTCTGAGGCATAGACCGGGAATCAGTCTGAGAGAAACTACGTTCTGCGGCGGTCAAGAAAAGGGTTAGTGCTAGAAGCGAGATTCTAATATTTCGACGGTGGTGCGTATGCAAGGAGTGCCAAATGGGAATAAGTGAATTTCTCGAAATATGAAAGAGAACGGTAAGTAAAGCAGATTTTAGAAAGTGGTGTCAGGTGTAACCACTCACCAGTTAAATATACACGCAAAACGAAAGAGAAGCAAGGCGGGTGGAATAAATTAACAAATC
>CAYYHS010000672.1:0-2015 GCA_964471785.1 uncultured Chitinophagaceae bacterium | reverse complement strand
GGTGTAGTTGCACTTCGGATAATTTGAGCAGCCAAGGAAAGTCCCGAACGGACCTCCTTTGACAATAAGATCCCCGCCGCATTGGCGGCACTTGAGCCCGATCGAATGTTGGTGTTTCTCGATGTCTTCATCGAGCGGCTTCCTGTTCTTGCATGCAGGATAACCGGTGCATGCTTTGAATTGCCCGTACCGTCCCCACTTGATGATCATCGGTTTGCCGCACAAGTCGCACGCCTCGCCGGTCTCTTGCTGCAGTGACTTTTTGATTCGTCCTGCATCTTTCTCCACATGGTGCAGGGCGTCGATGAACGGATGGTAGAAATCCTCCATCACCTGCCTGTAGTTATTCTTGCCCGATGCGACGGTATCGAGTTCCTCTTCCATCAGGGCAGTGAACTTCACGTTCAGGACCTTTGGAAAACTGTGCACCAGCAGTTTCGTTACAACCATCCCCAGCTGCGTCGCGAACAGTTTTCTTTCCTGCTGGTCAACGTACTTCCTGTCGACAATGGTGCTTACGATTGCGGCGTACGTGCTGGGCCGGCCGATTCCCAATGATTCCAGTTCTTTGACAAGACTGCTTTCCGTATAACGCGCGGGCGGCTTCGTAAAATGTTGCCGCGGAACAACATTGCGGAGCGATGCGGAATCGCCGACCGCAAGGGAAGCCGGAATTTTAGAGGTCGGATCGCCATCGTCGGCGAGCCCTTTTTCTTCCACCAGATCGTCGTACACCTGCAAAAAACCGCGAAAGATGGGGACCGTGCCCGTGGCCCGGAATAAATATTCGCCTCCGACAAGGTCCACAGTTACTTGCTCGAAGGTCGCAACCGTCATCTGGCATGCCACAAAACGGTTCCAGATCAACTCATAGAGCGCGTAGAGGTCCTTTTCCAGATGCCTTTTGATGTGCTTCGGAGAAAGCTTGAGCGACGTCGGACGTATCGCCTCGTGCGCATCCTGCGATTCTTTCTTTTTCTTGAAATGATGCGGTTCTTTCGGCACGTATTCCGGACCGTACGAATCGTAGATGAGACTCCTGACTGCGGCCACTGCCTCTTCACTCAACCTCGTTGAATCTGTACGCATGTACGTTATCAGACCGACGATGCCCTCTTCCCCGAGGTCGATTCCCTCATAAAGTTTTTGTGCGAGCATCATCGTCCGCTTCGCGGAAAACCTCAGCCTGCTCGCAGCCTCCTGCTGCAAGGTGCTCGTGATGAACGGCGCGGGCGCGTTCCGTTTCACCGTCCGCTTCTGAATGTCGGAGATTGAAAATGTCTTCTTCTGAATGTCGGCGGCATAACCATGCGCCGTCGTCGTATCGGGAATCTTTGGATCCGCCCCAGCGACCTTTGTCAGCTTTGCGTAGAAGGACTCGGAGTTCTCCGTCTGGAATTCGCCCGTGATGGACCAGTACTCTACCGGAACGAATTTCTTGATATCATCTTCCCTCTCGCAAATCAACCGCAACGCAACTGATTGGACTCTTCCCGCGGAAAGACCGTAATAGACAGTCTTCCAGATAAAGGGGCTCAGTTTATAGCCGACCACCCGGTCCATCGCCCGACGGGCCCGCTGCGACTCCACGAGATGCTCATCGATTTTCTTGGGGGACGCCATCGCTTCGGCGATGCCGGCAGGGGTAATTTCGTGGAAGAGAACGCGGTAGATGTTCTTGTTCTTGGAATCAATTTCCTGGGCAATGTCGGATGCTATCGCTTCTCCCTCGCGGTCAGGATCTGTCGCGATGTACACCTTGTCTGCGCTTTCGGCAAGGCGCTGGAGCTTTTCGATAACGTCTTCCTTCCCCGCAATCGTTTCGTACGTCACGGCGAAGTTGTTGTCGACATCGACTCCGAGCTTGCTCTTGGGCAAATTCTTGATGTGGCCGACAGACGCTTCGACCACGTAGTCCTTTCCCAGATACTTGTTAATGGTTTTCGCCTTGGAAGGCGATTCAACGATGATTAGCGATTTGCCCATGTGCTGACGTTACTCGATCAATGAATTGA
>CAYYHS010000671.1:0-2020 GCA_964471785.1 uncultured Chitinophagaceae bacterium | reverse complement strand
TCGTACCTTCGGTGGCGAGATGAGCCGCGGCCTCTTCCAATTCCAGCGCCGTTTTTTCAAATCATCGAGAGAAATAGATGTTAGTCCGATGCGCATATTGTCCCAACCTTCGAAGGCGGTGTAGGTCATGTATACGCGATCTCCTATTCTGGTCGTCCTCGGATCCTCGGCTCCTCCCCAACCACCGCCTGAAGGGTGAGCTACGGGGTCATGGTGGTGAGGCATGTTCGCTTCCGAAGCTTCCGGCATACCATATCCCGGCAGAGGTTCATAGACCGGATAGGAAGACTTCTCGTCTATGATCAGTCCATCGGGAGAAACGGCATGGCTTATCCGAGACAGTCCGTCCTGTCCGATGGCGCGATAGAAAAGATGGACTTTACCGTCCCTGTCTTCAATGGCGGCCGGATTGAACGTGCCTTCGGATTCCCATTCGCGTAGCGGAAGGGGAGAGATAATGGGATTGTTACTATGGCGCGAAAGAGTAAAACGCCGGAGCATTCGACTGAGCTTTTTTCTCGCATGCAATAGCGCGTATGCGCAAACGGCGCAGGCCGCGACGAATGCTAAAAGAGCGATGATGACTGCTGGGTTCATTATATATTTCAATATGAGATTGTTAGCTAAATTGTAACACGCAACAAGTCCTGATAACGCCCAAATACCTGTGAATAACTCTATATTATGTCGCTAGTTATTGACTGAATGTCAAGTTTTGTGTCATCAAACATCAATTTGTCCTTTTTGAACATCCATAATGACAGATGATAGATGGAATAGGTTATGAAGAATGCCGACAAGACGTCAATGGAATAGTGCAAATGACCCAGAAGGACTACTACGCCAAAGAAGATGGCCGCGAATATACACAAATTGCGTAGAAGACGGTTGTCTTTGAAGATGAGGGCCATCAGGAATGGCAGTCCGGTATGTCCGGAGAAGAAAAGGTCGCCGCCAGAGCTGAAGATGAAAAAGTTGCTACTAGAGCTTATGGCGTGGAGCCAACTAGGCGTCCAAGTATCGAGGACGATTTGGTCCGGGAATGGCCCGATGTGGGTGAGAGTGATGAAGACAGAACGTACCAGAACGAAGAGAGCTATGCTCTTTATAGCGAAAGGAAGGCGTCTCGGATCATGCAAGAGGATGCCGGCGATGAATATCCAGAAGATGATAGGGCCATAAACGAAAGTGTAATCTACGTCGAAGACCGGTATATTGGATAGAACGATGTCCGTGACAGCATTGCTTTCGCGGTCGGCGGCGTAAAGGGCGGCAAAATAATTGACTACTAGACTGGCGACGAGAATAACGAGAGCTATGGCGAGGGCGGTCACCAGTTTCTTGTTTGAGAAAAACGACTTATATTTTCTGATGAGTTTCGTCATTGCGGTGCGGTGATTGCAGTTATTGTTGTACGGTACGCATTATTATAACCCAGATTGCCCCATGAATCACTTTATTTCGCACGCCGATTTCAACTCTGTTATATCTGCGGCAGTTAACTGATTATTTGAGCTCTGATTCAGATAATACATTATAGCCTTTGGGTCACTCACGTGTCCGAGACCTAGGGCATGGCCGAGCTCGTGAGCTAGAACGCGGATCAACTTATTTTCAGTGGTGAACTGGTAGACGTTAACGCGCGTTCCTGAAGAGTCGCTAATGTATTCTCCTTCATCGAATTGTTCGCCTGCGGAAGCGCCCACGGCATTGTAAGTATCCACGTTCAAGTTCAATTCCTTAGCCAGTTTATTTAAATTGTCTACAGTGGAATTAATCTCATCGCTTAACTGGTTCAGGGTGTTCTGCGTCTGGGTGAGGATGGAAGCCTGAGAATTCAGATTGGCTTGAGTTTTCTGAAGCGTATCGTAAGTCTCCGGCGGTGCGCCTCCGCGGTTGTTCCAATAATCGACTTGCTGCTCGTAAGCTGCTTTGCCGGTATTGAAAACGCTGACCATGGCGTCCAATTGCGTCTTACCTTGGTTATATTGAGCCATGAGGGACTGGTATTTTGATTTCA
>CAYYHS010000670.1:0-2025 GCA_964471785.1 uncultured Chitinophagaceae bacterium | reverse complement strand
CTTCAATTTTTTTATTTGTCTCTTCCAGAAATGTTTCCCTCCGTTTGCGGGCAGCATCAGAGTTTTCCATCCCGGGGTTCGCTTGCTTCATAATTCTATCATGTGATTCACGGATCAGAAGAAGCAGGTTCTCGGTCTGAGCACTGTCCAGGTCGAGTTCACGCTGCAGCCTCTCTGCATACTCATAGGAAAAAGCCATTGATATTCCCAACTTCTCATGGGAACTGTCGCCCGGTTGGGCAAAGGTGAGCTCATGGTCTAGCCGCTGCTCCTGTTCGGGCCGGAGAACCGACGAAAGTTCCCTCTTCATCGAGTCGACAATCACTCGCATTTCGGCTTGATGGTGATCAAAAAGGATATCTATCTTTTGTGCTGTCCGCTTCGCTATCTCCACGACTCTTGACTTCTGTGAAGAGTCCGGGTCGACTATTTCGTTAACGCGAGACAAGAAGAATTCCGTACGTTCAATCGAATCGATCTTTTGGTGATGGTGCCTCATAAATACTCCCCGGCCGACTACTCCGAGGAGAATGCCGATAATGAGTGTTGCAATGATAATAAGTGTAACTTTTAATTTTGTTATCATTCGAATGGCGTCTCCAAGGCGAGGATTTGTTCAAGTGTTTGATGGTGAATGCCGAGTGCTGAATCAAGCGTAAAGGTGTTCTCGCGGCTGATGTTGTATGCGCTGCAGATGATGACAAGGACGGCAGCGCCTATTGCTACGTCACGAAAGACCGAGACAAAATACTCGGCCATCGACAACGGAGGGGTATTCAAGCGCTCCATCACCCTTCCAGTGAAAAATGGTTCGAACGTCTCCCCCTTCAGACCTTGAAGCCTAAGACGCAGAGTGATGATTTCGTCTTTCGCCGTGCGGAGTTCTTCCGAAGACGCGAGAGCGTTTTCAAGCTGGCGTTGTTCGTTTTCGGTCAACGGAGCGTCAAAAGAACGAAGCAGTAAATTGTAAAGATTGTTATCCATCAAAAACCCTCCTTATAGTTCTGCAGGACCAATTGTAATTTTTTTTGTGCGCGCTGCAACCGGGATAACACCGTACCAACAGGAATGTGTAATAACTTGGCTGTTTCTTCGGTGGAATATCCTTCCGCGAGGCGTAAATTGACGACAGCACGAAATTTCGGACTGAGCGTTTCCATAGCTCGACGAATAATCTCCTTGTCCTCAAAGCGACCCGCTCCGTTTTCAACGGCAGGTTCATCCCTCTCATTTTCCGGGTCAATTCTCTTAAAAAGAAACCTGCGGCGCTCACGTCTGCGTATTTCATTCAACGACAGGTTCATTGCGATTCGGGTGATATATGTTCCGATCGAGGAGTCACCCCGGAAACTCTTCAGTGCGTGGTAGAATCGTATGAATGTCTCCTGCCCAATATCGTCTGCCTCGTCGCATTTTCCCAGCATACCAATTACAGTGCCGGCGACCTTTGATTCGTAGCGCCTTACCAATTCTCCGAAAGCCGCAACATTGCCCTCTCGAGAGACCCTCAGCAGCTCTTCGTCCGACTGGTGTTTCAGGTCTTTATTCAATGGATTAGACAGTCATAATGAACATTTTATTCCGTTTATCGATACTGAAAACGAAACGGATTGTAATAAAAACAATGCAGCAATGGAATAAATAAAACACTTCAAATGTCTAATAAACAACGTGAGCATACACCGCGAACATTATTTGCTATTACGATAAATGTCGCGATAGGTCAGCCAAGAATCAAGCAAATAGTTTCTCAGGATATATCTCAATTTCAATCTTAATGTCATTCCTGCGAGAGCCGGTCGATGACTCCCTGCGGTTCTATCGACCGTAGGTTCGTTCCACGAATCTACGATTCGTGGAACTGTAGAGAGACGAATCGTTGAGAATCCAGTTTCGTTGCTCTGGATGTACCCCTGAGGTGGCATGACACTTATTTTTAGGTTTGATAGACTCAAACTGAGACACTACCGTTTCCCAATCGAGATTATCGCCATTCCCTTCCTATCTATAAGGAACACAGAATCA
>CAYYHS010000669.1:0-2036 GCA_964471785.1 uncultured Chitinophagaceae bacterium | reverse complement strand
AAGAACTAAGGACATAAAATCGATCCTCAGAATCGCTCACCCCCCGTCAGTCTTTCGGCACCACCGTATCATACCAGAATTTCTTTTCCCGCGACCCGATTTCATCGATGTGCAAGTGCTTGGTCTCAGTGTATTCCTTCAAGCCGTCGATGCCAAATTCGCGTCCGATGCCGCTCTCTTTGTAACCGCCGAAAGGGGCTTTTTCGGAGATCAAATGCCATTCGTTGATCCAGACGGTCCCCGCGCGCAGCTGCCGGGCGATACTCAGGGCACGTTCCTTGTCAGAAGACCAGACGCCGGCTCCAAGGCCGTAGGCTGAGTCGTTTGCCAGGCGCACGGATTCGTCGACAGACTCGTACTTAATCACAGACAAGACCGGACCGAAAATTTCCTCTTGTGCTATCACCGATGAATTGTCAACCTCGGTGAAAATGGTGGGGGAAATGAAATAGCCATTTTTCAATTCGGGAGAGGATGGTATTTCTCCGCCGATGGCGAGCTTCGCGCCCTCGGATCTTCCTTTCGCGATATATCCGAGGACTCGTTCTTGCTGCTTTTTTGAAATCACAGGTCCCATGTCGGTCTCCTGGGACTTCGGATCTCCGAGTTTCAACTTCTTCGTTTTCTTGACAAGTTTTTCAACGAATTCATCGTGGATAACCTCCGGCAGAAACAGCCTGCTCCCCGCCTCACAACACTGGCCGGCGTGATAGAATATCGCATAGAGTGATCCGTCGACGGCGAGCTTAAGGTCCGCATCATCGAGGACGATATTCGCCGATTTGCCTCCGCATTCGAGAGTGCATTTCTTGAGGGAGGCGGCGGCGAGCGACATCACTCGTTTTCCAATTGTGGTCGAGCCGGTGAAAGCAATTTTGTCGACCATGGCATTCCTTACAAGTTCCACGCCCGCATCCTCTCCAAATCCGGGGACGATATTAACTACTCCCGGCGGGATGCCGACTTCGTCACAAATCTTGGCAAGCTCCATCGCGGTACAAGGGGTTAACTCCGAGGGTTTCAAGACGATGGTATTCCCCGCAGCGAGGGCAGGCCCAAGTTTCCAGACCGCCATCTTCAAGGGGAAATTCCATGGGATGATCGCTCCGACTACTCCGATAGGTTCGTGAATAAGAATATTTCGCGAGAATCCGGGCTTGGATAACTCATCGATCTCCGAGGTGAAATCCTGTGCTGCAAGTTTCGAAAAGTAGTTCATACATCGTGCGCTGAGGAAGATATCCTCTTTCGCTTTGCGCACCGTAGAGCCGGAATCGTCGACCTCCAGCGCTACGAGCTCATTTGCCTTCTGGTTGATCTTATCAGAAACGGCTTTCAAGAATGAGGCGCGTTCGTTGAGTTGCATCCGGTGCCACGGTCCATCGTCGAATGCCTCGCGGGCAGCCAGAACCGCCGCTTGGACATCTGCAGCACTCGCCCGAGCAACTCTGGCGACCGTCTCGCCGTTGAAGGGGTTGATGGACTCGAATGTATGCCGTGAACTCGACTCACGAAAGCGGCCGTTGATGTAAAGATTGTACTCGAGCATAAGGGGGAAGGATGAAGTGAAAATTAAGAATTAAGAATCATGAGTTGTTTCGACATCTTTTGATGATTGTGACAAATATTGAAATGAGTTGATTGCATTCATTCATTATAGGAGAGAGTCTATTTTTTTCAAGAATATTTCCTTCGCAAAATAATTCAAGCCAATACGCAGTTTCTTCCAACTCCTTCAGACAATCTCCCATTTTGGCAAGGAACTCAGCTTTTGATCTTGATCGAAATCCCTCTCTGTAATTAGCGCCAGCAGATGTGCCGGATCTGAGCAGTTGCTTTCCCAGAACCTGGGGCAAAGTTTGTTTCGACAGGCTAGAGTACAGCCTGATGATTCTTAAAGCGAATTTCTTCGTTCGGGAACGAAGATCTTCTACTTCCCCCTTCATAATTCTTACTTCCTAGTTCATAATTGTGAAACTTCCCCTAAGCTTCGTACCGCTCCACAATCACCGCTATTCCCTGTCCCACGCCTATGC
>CAYYHS010000668.1:0-2036 GCA_964471785.1 uncultured Chitinophagaceae bacterium | reverse complement strand
TGGAGGTAAAACCTGGGATCGTGTTGATTTCGTTGAGAAAGATCTTCGATCCGTTGCTTTGCACCAGAAAATCGACCCGAGCCATCCCTGCACAGTCAAGGATCTTGAATGCCTTGCACGCGATGTACTGGATCTTTCGAACGGCCCACTTCGGAAGATCCGCTGGAATAATCGCGCTCGATTTGCCGTCGACATACTTGGCGTCGTAATCGTAAAACTCGTTCGATGGAACAATTTCGCCTAACACCGAGGCGGCCGGTTTGTCGTTGCCGATCACCGCGCATTCGATTTCGCGCGCTTTTTCGATAGACCTCTCGACGAGCAATTTTCTATCATACTCCGCGGCAAGAACGATGGCCGCCGTCAGTTCCGTACGATCATGAGCCTTACTGATGCCGATACTTGAGCCGGTGTTCGAGGGTTTGACGAAGCAGGGGTATTCAAGTTCCTGTTCTATCCTTTGAATAATCTTTTTCTGATCCTGTTCATATTCGGCGAACGAAAATGAAATGCCCTGGGCGACGCGGATCTTGGCGCTTTCCAGAACCTGCTTTTGAATCACCTTGTCCATGCCAACCGCCGATCCCAGCACGCCCGCTCCGACATACGGTACATCGGCAAGTTCGAGGAGCCCCTGCACAGTTCCGTCTTCACCGAACGTTCCGTGCAAAACCGGAAAAATAACGTCGATGCCCTGGACGGCATGTGTCTCTGAATCATTGATGTCCACCAGACCCTGTTTTCGCGGGTCGGGCAGAATAAGGTGTTCGGGCAAATCATCCGACGGCGATTTCGATTTCAGAAGAGCAATAGCATCCTTGGCGCTAAGCCACCGCCCTTCCGGAGTGATGCCGATCGGGAAGACCTCATATTTTACTTTATCGAGCCCGTTAATGACAGAAGTGGCAGAGACAAGAGAAACTTCATGTTCCACCGATCGGCCGCCCAGCAATACACCGACTCTTATTTTCTTCTTCATTGAATGTTTAACGAATCATTTCGGGGAAACGTTTAACCGCCTCTTCACTTCATCAATTAATATTCTCAATTCCTCGCTGCTGAGTTCTATGTCCTCGGCCGGCCGCGCCGTCTCACATGAAGGTTTGCCGGAAAAATCTTTGCCATAACTGGGCAAAGAGATCGCGCGAAGCTTCGAGACTTCTTCGGCTGTCAGGAGTTTTTCTCCTCCCAACATCCTGGCCGCGTATTGAATGTGCGCTGAATGTTCTATCTTTTCCATTTTGAAATAGGCATCCCAGACGTCGCTGCCGTATGTAACGACCCCGTGGTTGGCGAGAAGGATCGCGTCGGCGGATTTCACATAAGGGGCGATCGAATCGCGAACTTCCTTTGTAGAGGGAGTTGCGTAGGGAGCAAGCGGAACTGCACCCAATCCGATGATCACTTCGGGAAAGAGACACTCCGAAAGTGGGATACGAGCCGTTGCAAACGCCGTCGCGTAGATTGGATGGCAATGAACCACTCCCTTCACATCGGGGCGCGATTCGTAGATATACAGATGCATGTCGATTTCGGACGAGGCTTTCCGGTTTCCGGCTACCCTCTCGCCGGACGGCGTGATCTCAACCAGATCGTTTCCCCGTACGAATCCCTTGTTCATCGCCGTAGGAGTCGTGAGAATATTTCCATTCGGCAGCCTGGCGCTGATATTCCCGTCGCTGGCCGATACGAGTCCTCTTGCATCGACACGGCCGCAAACTTCAACGATAGCGTCAACCAGCCGAATCACATCTTCATTGTTCATTGCGAGACAGCCCTGTTTCTCCCCGATTGCTTAGCGCGCTATTATTTGAATGCGCCTAATCCGGTGATCGGCGTTTTAAATCCCTCAGAACTCCTGACGCCGAGGGTTTCATAGATCTTGAGTGTAGCTTTTGATCGATTGAGCGTGTAGAAGTGGACTCCTCGTACATTGTGATCGATAAGGTCTCTCACCTGTTCCGTCGCCCAGTGGCTTCCTACTTTTTCGACATACTCGTCGCTTTCGGCGCGTGAAAGCGCCCGCAAAAGTTTCG
>CAYYHS010000667.1:0-2039 GCA_964471785.1 uncultured Chitinophagaceae bacterium | reverse complement strand
ATCGTTGCACCCTGGAAATTCTCGACTGCCAATGAATCGAACTGATCGTGGAAGGTATCAACAAGCACGACCGGCTTCGAGTGATCCTTAAACTTGTCGACGAATGAATCGGGAAGCTTCATGGAAAAAAACAATATTCCATCAACTCTTCCCCGCTGCACACTCTTTCGCAGATACTCGTCGATCTGTTCCGGATGATTGATGCCGTAAAGAATTAGGTCGTACCCAACGCTCGAGATCTTG
Source organism: uncultured Chitinophagaceae bacterium (assembly GCA_964471785.1). Classification (GTDB taxonomy): domain Bacteria; phylum Bacteroidota; class Ignavibacteria; order UBA10030; family UBA8401; genus JAGVPT01. Next base: position 1,796 of record CAYYHS010000667.1, on the reverse strand, counting down.
TCCTGAACACCCTGAAGAACCTCAATAAAAAAATAGTTGGTGAAGAACGGAATGATCGCCGCAAATGTATTCGTCCTCTTCCGGGCTAGGGCCTGAGCATAAGCGTGGGGATGATAGTTTAGTCTCTTGGCAACCGAGAGAATTTTTTCCCGAGTTTTTGAAGTGACATTCGGATGGTTATTGAACACGCGGGAGACTGTGCCTATGCCTACCTGAGCTTCTCTTGCGATGTCGTAGATGGTAACAGCCAATCGATGCCTGCGTACCTTTAAAATGTATGGAAGGGCTTCCAAAAAAGGTAGGCCTTTTTGCCATTATTGTCAAGGAAAAAATGGGAAAAAACGACGGAGGGGCCAAAGCTACCATTCTCTTCCAAGAAATTGGAAGAAAAACGGCAGGTCGATCTTCTAGAATACTTATAGATACAGAACTAGAATAGGGTGTAAATGAAGGGAGCCAAAGCGCTTCCTTTTGTTATTACGATCAGAAGACCGAAAAGCACCAGGACCACAACGATGGGGATGAGCCACCATTTCTTGTTCTCCCTAAGAAACTGGAGATACTCTGCTATGATTTTGACCTTTGCCACGTTTAGTCTCCTTAGACCATTTTTTCGTAGTTAATCTTCTTCTTGTTCTCCTTCGGAATCCAAAGCGATTTTCGCTGAGTTCTGAATTCCGTCGCGATGAACTTTTTTCCGGACAACCGCGCGATTATACCGAGCGGAGTAAGAACTAGATAGAACAAGAATATCAGTATCAAACGCGAAATGAGCCATCCGAGCGCAAACGCAATGCCCATCCAGAAAGAATACAAGATCTTCAAGGCGGCGGGACGCAGCCATCCACACAACAACAAGACAATTCCGACAACTTCTGCTGCAAGGAATATGTCCGCAGGCCAGTGCTTGAAATATCCCGCAACACCGAGGATAATGAAAACGGCTCCAACGAGATATCCGAATTTCTTAAGTTCCGTGTTATTCTTTTTTAGCCGCTCCAATTCTTCACGAACGTCGCTAGTCCAGCTCATAGACCTCCCTCCACCTAATATCGTCATGGAATTTCGGCTGGTCTGCTTTGTGCAAGACACAATTTCCAAGAACCAGAACATCAAGGTCTGTTCGCATGAAACATTTGTAGGCGTCGAGGGGGGTCGCTACAATCGGTTCGCCTCTCACATTGAACGACGTATTGACGATCACCGGGCAGCCGGTCTTCTTGTAAAATGAACTGATGAGCTTGTGATACAGTGGATTGTCGTGACGGCTGACCGTTTGGATCCTTGCGGAGTAATCGACATGCGTTACCGCCGGAATTTCCGAGCGAACCACGTTAAGCTTCTCTATTCCCCAAAGCTTCGTTTCCTCATCGGTCATCGTCCTCCGTTTCCCTTCTTTCACCTCCGCTACGAGAAGCATGTACGGACTCTCCCGATCGAGATCGAACCATTCTCCTGCTTTCTCCGCAAGCACAGAAGGGGCAAACGGCCGAAACCCTTCCCGAAATTTTATTTTAAGGTTCATCTTCTTCTGCATTTCGGGCGAACGCGCGTCGCCGATAATGGATCGGTTGCCCAAAGCTCGCGGCCCGAATTCCATTCTTCCTTGAAACCATCCGATGATCCTCCCATCCGAGAGGTACTCTGCCACGAGCCCGCATAATTTCTCGGTGTCATCCACTCGCTCGTACGGCAGATGATGGCGTTCAAGAAAGGCGAGCACGGTTGCGACGTCGTAATTCGGACCCAAGTATGATCCGTGCTGTTCGTCTCTTCCGGTTTTCTTCTTAGAAGGA
>CAYYHS010000666.1:0-2042 GCA_964471785.1 uncultured Chitinophagaceae bacterium | reverse complement strand
CTCTCAACCACAAAGGCTATATCCTTCCGGGACTTGGCGATGCCGGAGATAGAATTTTTGGGACGGAGTGACGATGATGAATCTTCGCACACAAAATGATTTGGGTCACGCCACCTATTGGATTGCATCCACGATCTTCATTGCACTTACGCTTGCCAAGCCGGACGTAACGGCGGCCCGGCCACTGCAGGAGCAAAAAGTGCATGACGCACTACTTCAGGGAATCGACCTGACGCTGAAGCAGGACTACCCTGAAGCAAAGGCTCTGTTTGAATCTGTGGCTAGGAATAATCCTGATAACCCTGCGGCATACTTATATCTTGCGGGGGCGATGCAGGCAGAGTACTCAGATTATGAAAACGTCTTCGATCAGCAGCTTTTTGATTCTCTCCTGGCGAAAGGTGAAGCACTTGCCGAACGTCTCATAGAAAAAAAAGATTCGGCGGACTGGGGATGCTATTACGCTGGAACGGCGCTTTCGTATCGTGCATTCTCGGAATCGGAAAATGGGAGCTGGCCCAGCGTGATCATCGACGGGATGAATGCTGCGAAAATGTTCGAGCGATGCCTGGAACTTAACCCGCAGTTTTACGATGCCATGAACGGCCTGGGGACGTACTACTACTGGAGGAGCAAAAAAACGGAGTTCTTATCTTGGCTCCCTTTTGTGAGCAACAAAGAGAAAGAAGGAATAGATTTCCTTTCTTCTGCTGTAGAAAAAGGAACATACGAAAAACTCATAGCGATGAACAGCCTTGCCTTAGTATTGGCGGAAGAAAAGCAATACGATGAAGCGTTGACGATTGTGCAAAAGGGCTTAGAGTTGTACCCCGAGAACCGTTCTTTTCTATGGTGCCTCATCGGCATTGTTGAACGCATGCCGCAAAAGGATACTGGTGTGATTGCATCGGCGGTTTCCCGCATGCTGGCCAGCGTTATGAGAGCGCCGGTCAGGAATCAATATAGTGAAGCCGCATGCCGGTTGAAGCTCGCACAATTTGCTATGGAAGAACACCGGTATAATGCTGTGATCGATGAATGCGATGCGATTCTTAAGTACAAAAACTTGGAAGGAAAAACGAAACGAGACATAGGAAAGAAAATAAAGGCGGCAAAAATATTGATAGAGCAGGCGAAAGAAGCAGTAATCAGTGAAAAGTGAAAAGTTAAAAATGAATAGGTTACTATATATCCATCACTTTTCACTTTTAACTTTTCACTCATTCATATTTAAGATGTAGAAAGCATTATTTGCGTTAACAGTGTGAGTCTCGATACCAAATGGTTCAGGCAAAATACAAAAAGAAACTCGATGACCTGCTTGCTATTTGCAGGAAGAATCTTCGCTCGGTAAATGAAGACCTTATTACGCGGGCATTCGAGTTGAGCCTTGAAGCGCATAAACACGACATTCGTGCTTCCGGGGAGCCGTATTTTTACCATCCATACGAGGTCGCTACCGTTGTTGCAAAAGAAATCGCACTGGATGATGTTTCGGTTGCTTGTGCTTTGCTGCACGACGTCGCAGAGGATACGGATTTCAGCATCAAAGATATCAGGGAAGAGTTCGGCGATACGATTGCCGATATTGTCGACGGTACGACGAAAATCACCGATATCTTCCGCAGCCACGAGATCACGCAGGCGGAAAGTTATCGCAAGCTCCTCCTCTCCATGGTCAACGACATCCGCGTGATGATCGTGAAGTTTGCCGACAGGCTTCACAATATGCGCACGCTGGAATATCTCCCGCTCGAGAAGCAGCAGCGATTGGCCAAGGAAACGCTGGATATTTATGCTCCCTTTGCCCATCGATTCGGACTCGCAAAAATCAAATGGGAACTTGAAGACCTGGCATTCAAACATCTTCACCGCAAGGAGTATGAAGAAATTGTCCATGCAATCAAAGCCAAAAGGCGCGAACGCGAGCACTACATTCGCAAATTTACCGTGCCGATTGAAAGTCATTTAAAAGAGGGAGGGTATGCATTCGAAATTGAGGGCCGCCCGAAGCATCTCTACAGTATTTATAATAAAATGAT
>CAYYHS010000665.1:0-2044 GCA_964471785.1 uncultured Chitinophagaceae bacterium | reverse complement strand
ATCATATACGGATTGATAACCAGGTCGTACAACTCATCGACACTTTCTGATTCATCGATAATGTCTGGAGCAATGTGGCAGGGACGATAAAAATATTGCCAGAACTGCTCGCGAATAAAATCGCAGCCGGCGAGGTCGTTCAGCGTCCCGATTCCGTTGTGAAAGAATTGCTCGAAAACTCCATCGATGCGGGAGCTTCGTCTGTCGCGATTACGATCAAAGACGGAGGCAAATCGCTCATCCAGGTTTCAGATAATGGATGGGGAATGAATGACGAGGATGCACTTCTGTCATTCGACCGCCATGCGACATCAAAAATAAAGTCGTACGAGGACATTGAAAATATTCGCACCCTCGGTTTTCGCGGCGAGGCACTCGCTTCGATCGCGGCTGTGGCACAAGTGGAATTGAAATCACGCCGTGTTTCCGATGACGTTGCGTCGCTCGTGCGGATTGAGGGCGGAGAATTCAAAGAACAATCGAAGAGCGGGGACCAGCCGGGTACGACAATCTCGGTGAGGAACCTTTTCTTCAATACTCCGGCACGAAGGAACTTCCTGAAATCGAACAACACTGAATTCAAACATATTTATGACGTTGTTCAACGCGTAGCGCTTTCACATCCGGAAATCGCCATTCAGTTCACGAGCGATGGGGAAGAACTGCTGGATCTCAAAACGAGCTCTCTTGAGGAACGGCTAAAGAACCTCTTCGGCGAGAGGCATTTTGAGACCCTCATTCCGCTCCGGGAGAAAACAGAGCTAATGGGTATTACGGGTTTCATCGGCAAACCGGAATTTGCACGCAAATCACGCGTCGACCAGTATTTGTTCCTGAACAAAAGACCGATCGTCAACAGAGCTATCAACCATGCCATTTTCGCCGGTTACGAACATACCGTGGAAAAAGGAAACTTCCCATTCTATCTCGTCTTTATCGACCTTGACCCGCGAAGGGTCGACGTGAATGTTCATCCCTCAAAAATGGAAGTGAAGTTTGCAGACGAACAGAGTATCTACCGTTTGGTTGTTTCTGTTGTGAGAAAGGCACTCGGAGAGGGGGACCACATTCCGTCTCTGGAGATGGAAGAATCAAAATTCAATACCTCCTTCACTTCTCTCCGTCATACCATCCTCCCCAGATCTTTCAGCGAGATGTCCGATCGAAGAGGTCGAGAGGGGCTTGCATTCCCATTTAGCGCTTCCCCATCTAAGATTGCCGGTGCCAATCCCTCTTCACTTGATCAGCTCTTTTCACAAATTCCATCGATGCCGGCGACTCCGGCGACGCTCCCTGCACTCACGCAAAAGCCATCTGCCGAGTTCCAAACCCTGGAAGGGAGGCCGATCTGGCAACTCCATCACAAGTATATTCTCGTCCAGATACCGACCGGTTTGATGATCATCGACCAACATGTTGCCCATGAGCGGATATTGTATGAGCGGGCGGTGCTAAGTTTCGAGCGGGCCATCCCATCCACACAGCAACTCCTCTTCCCACAGACGCTCCAGCTTTCATCCGGAGATTTTGCGCTGGCACAAGAGATCTTGCCTCACTTGCTTGGAATTGGCTTCGGATTGAAGGTATTCGGCAAGAATACAATTGTGATGGAAGGCGTCCCAACCGACGTCAAGACCGGCAAGGAGGGGAGCATCCTTCAGGACATTCTTGACGAATTCAAGAACAACCAACATAGGGTGAAGCTGGACGCGAGGGACAACGTCGCAAAGTCATTTTCGTGCAAGGCTGCGGTGAAGGCGGGCGATAGCCTCACAGAACCCGAAATGAGAGGGCTCATCGAGAAACTCTTCGCAACGTCGATGCCTTACGTTTGTCCGCACGGAAGACCAGTTGTGGTCAAAATTTCTTTAGCGGAGTTGGACAGACGATTCATGCGAACATCGTGAAGAGAGGTTAACTAAACGGTGTTAGGCATTGTTCTGTAACTAATTAATGAGAAATTAAGAAATATAGTTCGAGGATAATTTCGGAAGGGAAGTGCGCGATGACGAGTACCGCTAGGATGGCAGATGCGAAGAAGAAT
>CAYYHS010000664.1:0-2050 GCA_964471785.1 uncultured Chitinophagaceae bacterium | reverse complement strand
TACTATCTCCCCAGGGATTACCTTGATCGTTCAAGAATCACAAAGATCAATACCCTTCCGTTGCACATCAAGTCTGGAAACGAGGTGACCGTCATTGGATCCGTGTATCGTCAAGAGGTAAAACGGACAAGGAGGGGGAAGCAGATGTTCTTCCTGACGCTGAAAGACGATTCCGGGTTTCTCACATGCGTATTCTTCGCCGGGGTGCAATGGTATCAAAAGGCGTTTGAGGTGGGAGAAATTTTGGCTGTCTCCGCAGTGCCGGAACTCGACAAACTCAACCGGCCGCAATTCATTCATCCAGAGTTCGACAGGCTGAAGACGAAGGACGAAGAAGATGCCACCGACTGGAATTCGCTTCTCAACACGGGTGCTATTATCCCGAAATACAGATCAAGCGAAGAACTGCGGCAGGTTGGCCTGGATAACCGGGGGTTCCGGAGGATCATGCGCAATGCCCTTCAGGATAATCTCGGGACAATTTCCGAGCATCTTCCCACCGACATGATGAAGCGGGTGGGTCTCGCCGATGTGCGTTCAGCTCTCAAAGCGGTGCATTTTCCGAAGACATATGAACAGCGAGATACAAGCCTCGATCGCCTTAAATTCGACGAACTTTTCTTCTTCCAGCTTCTCATGGCGTACCGGCGAAGGGAAATCAAAGGTGAACTGAAAGGGATCTCATTCAACATAAAGAGTGAGCTCGCTAAACGACTCTTAACGCAATTGCCGTTCGAATTAACGGAAGCTCAACGCAGAGTCTTGCGGGAAATCACCACAGACATGAGCCAGCCGCAACCGATGAACCGATTGCTGCAGGGAGACGTCGGCAGCGGAAAGACCATTGTCGCTCTTTTTGCGATGCTCGTTGTGGTAGAGAATGGGTTCCAGTGTGCTCTGATGGCCCCGACAGAAATTCTGGCAGAACAGCACTTTTTTACGCTGCGAAATTTCCTGGGAGATTTGCCGGTGAATGTGAGGCTGCTCATCGGCGGCCAGAAGAAAAAACTGCGTGAAGACATACTCGAGGATATCCGACGCGGTTCGGCAAATATTGTGATCGGCACACATGCGCTCATCCAGGAGGGGGTAGAGTTCGATTCGCTTGGGTTCATCGTCGTGGATGAGCAGCACCGTTTCGGCGTTGCCCAGCGTGCTCTCCTCCGTGAAAAAGGAAAAGCGAACCCGGACGTTCTTGTGATGACTGCGACGCCGATTCCCCGCACTCTATCCCTCACGCTCTACGGAGATCTCGACGTCTCTGTCATCGACGAACTTCCGAAAAGCCGAAGAGCGGTGAGGACTGCGGTTCGAACCGAGAAGGAAAAAGGGAAGGTTTTTGATTTTGTCAAAGCGGAAATCGGCCGGGGAAGGCAGGCGTATATTGTCTATCCCCTTATTGAAGAGTCGGACAAAATCGATTTAAAGGCGGCAATTGCTGAATACAAGAAACTAAGCGAACAAGTTTTCACCGGGCTGCGGCTCGGCTTACTTCATGGTCGTCTCTCCTCTGAAGAGAAAGACGACATCATGAGCCGCTTTAAGGCGAAAGAGATCGACATTCTCGTTGCCACGACCGTGATCGAAGTCGGCATCGATATTCCTAACGCAACGGTCATGATCGTCGAAAACGCTGAGCGTTTCGGGCTCTCCCAGCTCCATCAGTTACGCGGCCGTGTGGGGCGCGGTGCGGACCAGTCCTACTGTATTCTTCTCACTGACGACCTTCTCCCAAAACGCCGGGAACAACTATCGGCGAACAGAGCGGAAGCCCAAAAACAGACCGCCGACATTGCCAAACGGCTCGAGACGATGACGGAGACAAATGACGGATTCAAGATCGCCGAGATCGATTTGGAATTGCGGGGAGCCGGCGATTTCTTCGGGACGCGGCAAAGCGGGCTTCCGTCTTTTGTGATTGCCGATGTCGTTCGTGATGGAGAAATTCTTCACCACGCACGGCAAGAAGCTTTCGAATTAGTCTCAACGGATCCCCACCTCAGACTGCCGCAGCACCAAGAGATCCGCAAACGATTTGAGTTAGTGTACA
>CAYYHS010000663.1:0-2052 GCA_964471785.1 uncultured Chitinophagaceae bacterium | reverse complement strand
TCTATTCGCTGCGGATAGCGGCATCTATGTCAATGCGACGCAAGACGGGAAAGCGTGGGAACGGCCTGCGTCGATCGAGCTCGTAAATCCGGACGGCACGGAAGGATTCCAGATCAACGCAGGCATTCGTATACGTGGAGGCTGGAGCCGGCATGGAGACGATCCTAAACATGCTTTCCGTTTATTCTTTAGAACCGAGTACGGCAAGGGGAAACTGGACTACCCGCTTTTCGATAGCGAAGGGGTAACGAAATTTGACAAAATAGATTTGCGGACCGGCCAGAATTATGCATGGAGTTATCCGGGTCATCAAGGCCGTGACAACACAATGATCAGCGAAGTATTCTGTCGCGATCTTCAGAGAGAAATGAATCAGCCGTACACAAGAAGTCGGTTTTATCACCTTTATTTGGACGGCGTGTATTGGGGTCTGTTTCAAACCCAAGAACGCCCTGAAGCGCGCTTCGCCGCAAGTTATTTCGGCGGAAATGTCGACGATTACGATGTCATCAAGATCGACGATGGCTATTCGATTGAAGCAACGGATGGAAATACCAATGCGTACCATGCGCTATGGAATTATTGTACTGCTGGGTTTCGCTCCGACTCCAATTACTTCAAGCTGCAGGGGTTAAATACGAATGGCAGTCAAAACCCAAACTACAGAGTTATGGTTGACATTGATAACCTGATCGATTACATGTTGGTTATATTCTATTCAGGCAATTTTGACAGCCCTACAAGTAAGTTCGGATCAAATAAGAGCCCTAATAATTTTTACGCCATTTATGATAGAACTCGTAATGACGGCTTTAAGTTCTTTGTTCACGATGCGGAACACACGCTAAGGACAAAGGCGGGCGAGGGGCCTGGGATCGGTCTCAGTGAAAATCGTGTGAATATAGGAACTCTGACCGACGATTATAAGATGACGGTAAGTGGTTTTTCGGCGTTCCACCCCCAATGGCTTCATTTCCGCTTGTCGGAAAATGCTGAGTACCGACTTCGATTCGCGGACCATGCTTACAGGCGTTTCTATAATCAAGGGTGTATGACGCCGGAGAAGGCAACGGCGCTATTTCTTTCTCGCGCAAAAGAAATTGAAATGGCTATCATCGGCGAATCGGCCAGATGGGGCAACACATATCTTTCCCCGGCGGCAACCAAAGATGACGATTGGCGGCCGGCAATAAATGAAATCGTCAATAATTACTTTCCGTATCGCACAGCCGTCGTCCTGGATCAACTGAAGATGGCCAACCTCTATCCGACAATCGATCCGCCGATTTTTGTAAACGTTAGCCAGGAAGTCTTGAAAGTGCAACCAGGGTACACACTGAAACTCCAGAATCAGAATACGACACCGGGGACGATTCGGTATACCGTGGATGGTCAAGACCCCAGAGCCATCGGCGGCGGCGTTGCAAGTTCTGCGAAGGATGGCGGTAACGAGGTCGACGTCACGGTGAGCGCGACGACCGTGGTCCAGGCGCGCATTCAAAATGGAACCGACTGGAGCGCTCTTCATAAAATCATTCTCTTTGTCGGCAGCAAGTCAGATGATCTCAAGATAACCGAGATTCATTATCATCCGCTCGACAGCGCGGGCATTAGCGGTAATGAGTACGAGTTCTTGGAATTAAAAAATGTCGGGCCGAATCCGATTGATTTGTCACAGGCTACCTTTGCGGACGGTATAGCATATACGTTCCCGTCGGGTGCGATTGCGAATCCGAAGGAGTTTATTGTCCTGGCCTCAAATGCGGAAGAGTTCAGCAACCGATACGGGTTCTTACCTTACGGGGAATACAACGGTCAGCTCGACAATAGTGGTGAGAGAATTACTCTCTGCAATGCTGGAGGCGATACTCTTATCACAATGACCTATGGCGACAAAGACCCGTGGCCTGAATCACCCGACGGCGGCGGATATTCCCTGGTTACGAAAGTGACCAGCCCGAAGGGCGATTTGAATGATCCGTCCAACTGGCGTGCCTCCTCTGCGATTCACGGTTCTCCCGGAAGGGATGATCCGGCGAGCACCCTCGTTGA
>CAYYHS010000662.1:0-2054 GCA_964471785.1 uncultured Chitinophagaceae bacterium | reverse complement strand
CATCACAAGCGACGGCATTAGGTATTCGAACATGGTCCCGCTCCAGGAGAGCATGATCAGTTTTCCGTCCACCTTCGTGATAGGACGTCCCAGGTGCAGCCAGTGGTTTTGAGGGACATCGCCTTTTGCAATGGCGATCAGGCTGGCAATCCGCGCTTCAGAAGCCAGTAAATCGTAATAACTTTCGTCCAAGCTTTCGGTAGAGGCGTTGTAGCCGATGTGAAATACATGACGTTGCTCATTAAACAGGAATTTGAAATCCATAGCATTGACGATTGCATTCGCCTGCCATCCTAGATCGCTATAACTGATCAGTAAGGGACCTACCGTCATGCGCGCAGATAAGAGATCTTCGTCCAGCTTTTGGCACCAAGTACGCGCCTCTTCGATCTGATCTGTTGTACCGGAACTGTCGTTCAGTTGTGTCTGCAAATGCGACAAGGCTGTTTTGATCGCTGTATAGGCTGATGCCGCTTCCCCTAACTTAGGGATTTCAACAGGGAGGCTGGTTCTGAAACCTTGCCAGGCTTGTGCCAATGGGTTGCTCGCGTGCGTGAATAACGCGGGCAGTTGGTTCAAATAGGTTAGCCAAGGTGCCAACAATTCGATATTCCGCTGCATATTCATCAGATGATTATGCAATGTGTCCAGATAGTGGTGTAGGTCGTTCAGGATCTCTGGATTAAGGTTGGATGGGGAAGACTCAAGTAACTCCATCAATCGATGCGATATCTTTTCCCAACCTTCGTCTGAGAGCCATACGAGCAGTGCCACCCATGAATCAGGCTTATTCTCAGCGGCGCTGACTCGCTTGCTAATATCATCCAACTCAATTTCAAAAGATTCGATAGCTGAGGCTGAATTATTTTCTTCTATCTCTTTAAGTATGTGTGTCAGAATATCTATAATGACAAGCAAGCCTTGCCATTGTTGTCCGCGAACCACCGGAGCATCCGTCATTGCGCGACAGCCTTCTTTCAAGGCGATCAGGCAGGCAGCCAGATTGCCACTGTCTACCGTTGAGATATAGTGAGGTGGAAGCGGTGTCAGAGTCGATGTGTCATACCAGTTCAGCAGGTGGCCGCGATAATGTTCCAGCTTATCAATAGTTTCAAGCGTGGAACGCAAACGTACTGCCAGTTCAAGCATGCCGATATAGCCCAAGTCGTAGGCTGATAAGGTAGATAATAAGAACAGTCCAATATTTGTCGGCGTTGTATAATGCGCAACAGAACCTCCGGGTGATTCTTGAAAATGGTCGGCGGGTAACCAGTGATCGTCCGGACCAGCATATTGCTCAAAGTATGCCCACGTGCGCCGTGCTACACGCTTTAATTGTTTACTATCAGAATCGGAAAGATGGGCCGATTTGTGCAGGATGGGAGCACTAATCCAATCGCTAATCAGTGGGGATATGATCCAAGCAAGTATCAAAGGAGCCGCTACCAACAGCGAGGATGGGTTAATCATCACAATAGCGGTACCCAGTAGGAAGTTAAAAATTATGATAGCGATCATCTGCCACCAAATTCTGTGTCTAGTGTTTATGAACGAACGCGCAAGTTGCGCAGCCGTTGTCCATTGAAGCAGGCGCTTTCGCACAACGAAAAGGCGAATAAGAGTTATCCCAATTGCATTCAGCACCAACGATGTTTCGTAAGGGAGGAAAATGATCGCAAGTGCCCAGCGCATCACTGGAGGCCGGGCAGGCTTAATCATGTCCTTCAAGGATAATCGGCCAATATTCTGTCTTACATTCTCAAAGGTTTGTGCAGCGATCGGCAGAGCAGGAGTCAGGAATGTTAGCAGAGTCCACAGTAAGGGCGAACCGGGTAGAACCAGCCACCCGGCTATGAATAGTGCTAGGTATAATGGGGCGCGTAAACTGCGTCGAAGATTATCGAAAATTTTCCAACGGTCAATGATGGATAATCGCGGGGGGGCGATTCCTTTTTTGGTTTGACTAAAAGGGAGCAACCAGGGCAGTAACTGCCAGTCGCCTCGAATCCAACGGCGCATGCGGCGGCTATGGATCAGGTAGCGCGCTGGATAAT
>CAYYHS010000661.1:0-2057 GCA_964471785.1 uncultured Chitinophagaceae bacterium | reverse complement strand
TCATATCATTCTCGGCGTACTGCCGCGCGGCGAAATCGTCGACGGCCCCTTCCGTTTGTCAGAGAGTGCCGAAGGCGCCATCACGCCAGAGGCATGACTTGCCTACCCCGCGTTTCTCAGCGGGGAGCGACCGGTGAGGGCGCTTTCTTACTGAGTGTATGACCGATAAACAAACATATTGGTAGAGTAACAAAAATCTGTACGGCCGCAACGAGATTTAGGTAAGATATCCAGCTATAAGCATCATCGGACAGAAATATCGCAGAAACAACAATGGTATGAAGAGATGCCATAACCAAGAACGGAATTATTAAGTCCTTCGTGCTCTTCCAGTATAAAGACACCACTACCAGGACCACGTACGGCAGACCGAAGTATGTTTCGGAATATATTCGATCAAAGTAAATGTGCCGATGAAATTCGGGAGCGAATAGTATTATTGACATGTAGAGAATTCCCGAGTACACTCCTGGGAATATGAGAGCAATGATCTGCGGGATACCAAACTTTGTCATTGTAGTCACTTTAATGAAAACGCCCTAACGGACCGACGCTCCCGCTAAAGAGCAGCGGGACAAGCAAGCAGCGGCGCAATCTGTTAGTTGCCTGTAGTCCATTGCGCGGACGTATCTGTTGATCATATCATTCCCGGGAACTGCCGCGCGGCGAAATCGTCGAAGGCTAGTTTCGTTTGTCAGTGAGCGCCGAAGGCGCCATCACGCCAGAGGCGTGACGTGAACCGCTGGTTAGGCAGCAATCCTGTATCTGCAACTAATCTTGTGTTTCAATCGCCAGCCCTATCTTCAAAAAGACATTGCTAGCAGGATTAGCAATGTTAAAAGTGTACTTATAACCGAGATCAAGAGCCAAGAATTTATAGAAATAGTTCAATCCGATATTGAGGGAAATCGGCACATAATAACCATTGCCACCAGGATATCCGGTTGGCTCTTGATAAACTTGATCGTAGATAAGTCCCTTTACAAAGTCAATGACAGCATGAGATCTCTCTTTAGTCTCGAAGTCCTCAGATCCAAATCCAATAGAAGGGCCAATATAAAAACCCACGGTCATCGCTTTATTGAGAACCTGCGGATAAATCTCCACAGGAAAGCAAAGTTCAACGAACCGGTCACTAAATCTTTCGTCAAAGACGCCATTGTATTGGATTCGAATTGTGTTATCATAAGCGAGAGGATCAAGAGTATTATAGGAAACGTGTTGATTGTTTTGGTAGGAAAATAGTTTAACGTAGTTGATTTCAAATCCAAGGATAACCGTGGCACTAGAATTACTAGCAGAGGCTATTCCAGTAAAATAGCCGATCGTCAATCCGGGTTCTTTTTTGAAACTCTCAGATTGAGAAGAGATGTAATTTACAAATTCGTATCCTGCCTTTATTCCGCCTCTCACGTTCACGTGATCTTGAGCGATCATGATGGTTGGGAAGAGTATTACGCTAATCCATGAAAGTGCTTTAGATCTCATTATAATTGCGGCTATTGGATTTGCAAGCTGACGGAGCGGAGCTCCCGCTAAAGAGCAGCGGGGCAAGTAAGCTGCGGCGGCGTGAAGCATTATGTTTGTAGCTCGTAGCGCGGACGTTTCGATCAGATGCGCTAAATCCGCCCAACAACGCGCGGCGTAATCGTCGACGGTTAGTTCCGTTTGTCAGTGAGCGCCGAAGGCGCCATCACGCCAGAGGCGTGACTTGCCTGCCCCGCGCCTTCCAGCGGGGAGCGACTGGTTAGAACGCACACGACCATATGTTCTTAGTCTATAGTGTCCCGTTGTTCTTTTATGCAATAAATCAGTATCTGTATCGTCTATTTATTTGTACCGTTGATAATAATAATTTCTTTTAGGAGACTCTAAAATGTTAAATGAAAATGACCTTCAAAAACAAGAATTAGCCCAAAAAGGGTTTGCCGAACATTATGAAGATGGAGGAAGCGCACCTTGGGATATTGGTAGGCCCAAACCACCTTTTATTGAAATAGCTGATCAAGTTATTGAACCAATACTTGATGCCGGCTGTGGAACTGGGGACAATTCGA
>CAYYHS010000660.1:0-2058 GCA_964471785.1 uncultured Chitinophagaceae bacterium | reverse complement strand
TTATGTTCCTTAAAGGGAAACCCTCTCGAAATAGCATAATTGTAAATGAGATCCAGGCCATCCCACGTGTAGTACCCCGGACCCTGTTCCACCGAGCCCCATTTGCCGTCATTCCCGGGCGTGATCTGATTCCAATATTTGTCAAGGTTCGGCCAAATATTGCTGCTCGTGGCGCATCCCAAAAACTTGCCGCGGCCGGTCGCAAGCGGCTGTGAAAACAAAAAGGCAGGGATCATTTCCAGAAAAAGCACTATCGCCGCGAATAGTATGAATCGATCATGCCTCAACATCGGCACTCGCTTGACTTTGGACCCAAGAATATTGCCATCATTCTGATTTTTCATACGCCACCTCATTTGAATAACTTAACGTCACATCTCCAACCCGCTGGAAATCGCACTCGAGACCAGACGCACGAGGATATGGTATTATTTTAGGAGAATTAGTTTCTTCACACTGGTAAAATCACCCGCGCGGAACCTATAGAAGTAGACCCCGCTCGGTAAATTGCTCCCGTCAAATTGGATTGTGTAGCTTCCGGCAGCCTTCGGGCCGTTAACAAGCGTTCTTACTTCTCTGCCGATAACATCGTACACATTCAACGTCACAAAACTGTTTACTGGTAACTGATAACTGATTATCGTCGTCGGGTTCAACGGATTCGGATAGTTTTGCAGTAACTCGAATTCTTTAGGAAGTTCAGTTATTTCGTTGACGTTGAGGGTGGTCCCCGTGGCGAAAACCGCGACAGCCGAGTAGGCACTAATTCCGGCGGTATCCATCGCGCTGATGCGCCAGTAGTAAACAGTGTTGGAAGTTAACGGCATGGACAGGGTGACTGTCGTATCTGCGACACTCGTATCTCGAACGACCGTAGAGAATGCAAAATTTGATGCAACCTGCAGATCGTACCGTGTCGCAAATTGCGAAGGCGCCCAGGTAAAAGTCGAAAGCCGGGCCACTCCCGCTGAGTTATCAAAAGGCGAGAGGGGGGTTGGAGTTGTCGGCCGCGGCTCGATGGTCGTAAACGAATCGACGGCTGTAAAATCGCTCGCGCCTTTGATATTGTAAGCACGTACGTGCCAGAAATATTTCGTATAGATACTGAGTGACGTTATCGCGAAGGTCGTATCTTCTGTAGAATCTTTGGCAACCACCAGGTTCGAGAACAGCCTGTTTTGCGACAGTTGACATACATAGCCCGCAGCATTCGCCGCGGAATGCCACTTCATAGTGACACTTGCCGTCGGCATGTGCAACTGATTACTCGTTGGATACATGAGTGCAACCGTCGAAGGGGCGGGAATTGCAGGAACCGTCACAAATGAGTCGACCGGCGTGAAAGCGCTGGCGCCTTTGATGTTGTAAGCGCGCACACGCCAGAAATATTCCGTAAGGTTCTGCAGTGAGGTTGCCGTGAATGTTGTATCTGCCATGGAATCCCGCGAAACGACTAACGATGAAAACGCCGGATTCCCGGAAATCTGACATTCATAGCCGAACGCACCCAGTATCGTGTGCCATTTCATGGTCAGCGTATCGGCACGAACGGATGCTTGGTTGTTCGGGGGAGACACCAGCACCGGCACGCCGGGTATTGCCGCCACCGCTGTAAATGAACTAGTCGACGAGAATGCGCCTGCTCCGTCGCTGCTGTACGCTCGAACACGCCAGTAGTATTGTGCAAAATTCTGGAGCGAAGTAACGGTCAGCGTGGTGTCCGTCGTCGAATCCCTCGCAACAAGCGTATTGAAATTCGGACTCAACGAAACCATGCATTCGTAGCCTGAAGAATGAGGAACCGCATGCCACTTTAAAACCACGGTATCCGCACGAGGATATTGGGTGTTTGATGCTGGTGAGAGAATTGCCGGAACAGCCAGTACACAATCAGAACAGAAATTTCCGTTGAGGTAATTTTGAATATATTGATTTTCCACCGTCTGCTGTGCTTTCCATAAAGCGTACTGCGACGGCCACCAATGGTACAGGTCTCCGAGCGGGTAGCCCGCCATGCCCGCAGTCTTCAACGTATAGTTGGTGTACGACAAATCCTCA
>CAYYHS010000659.1:0-2059 GCA_964471785.1 uncultured Chitinophagaceae bacterium | reverse complement strand
AGCGCCTCAGAGGGGAACAGATGACGGCGAATTTCCGACAAGGTGACGATGAGAAACGCGCATGCTATGGCCTCGTCACTGAATCTATCAGTCATGAGGGCTACTCCGCAAAACCTATGCATTCCTACTGGGATGATTTCTTCGCGCTCAAAGGCCTTAAGGATGCTGCAGAAGCGGCGAAAGTCCTTCACGAAGATCGGGCTGCGCAGTTCTATGACAGTGTTGCACACGCATTTCGCGATGACTTCTATCGATCGATAGTGCGCGTGATGGCCGCAAAGAAGATCGAATATATACCAGGATGCGCAGAGCTCGGAGATTTCGATGCCACCTCAACGTCGATCGCATTGTTCCCCTGCGCTGAGTTCGAGCATATCCCTCAACCTGCCTTCAGCCGGACGTTCGACAAATACTATGAGTGGTGCAGTCAGCGAATGGCAGGAGCTTTGATGTGGGATGCTTTCACTCCCTACGAGATACGAAATGTCGGCACGTTCGTTTATCTCGGACAAAAAGACCGTGCCCATGATTTGCTGGAGTGGTTTCTCAAGTATCAACGGCCGTCGGGATGGAATCAGTGGGCGGAGGTTGTTTGGAAGGATGAACGCCTGCCTCGGTTCATCGGCGACATGCCCCACACATGGGTAGGATCCGATTATATCAATGCCATCCGGGCGATGTTTGTGTACGAGAACGGCGAATCGCTCGTTGTTGGCGCTGGCCTGAAGGATGCATGGGTTCTTCACGGCTTGTCGGTCGAGAATCTGCCGGTGCACTCGGGAACGCTTTCATATTCCATCGAGCGATCTGGTCTCTCAGGAATTACGGTGCACCTGCACGGATCGGTCAGCGGAATGAGAATTCTTCTTCCAGCCGGGCTATTGTCAAGGCCCTTGGTTTCCGCCAAAGTCGATGGAGTCCTCGCGGAACCGGTTGGGAGCTTCATCACCGTTTATCATCTCCCGGCGACGGTGGAACTACTCTATTGAGAGGAAAAACGAGCGGACTCCCAGTAGGGAGAGAATGTCCTCGACGTTGATTTCCGTTCACTACCGTCTATGTTGAAGCATGGCAATGTTGACAATTCTCTTAATCCCATTATTCCTCTCAAGCGACCCTCCTCAGGGACTGGCTGCCGCGGATAATCTGATTCGTGATACACTTGCCATTGTTGACCATTCGCCGATCACCGCTCTTGACTTGTTTAAACGCCTCCAGATGATGCCGTTCGAAGCGAAGTTGAGGGACCGCGATTTCGAGTCGGTGAAGCGGAAGGCTGTGGAGTCGCTTGTCGGTGAGCGCTTGCTGTCGGACTCTGCGCCTGCACTCCCGGATTCGGACAAATGGCGGCTTGAAACGATGGGTGCAGTTCTTCGGAAAATGTTCACGCGCGATGCAATGTACAGGAAAGAGATCCATGATCGCGCGACGGTGACTCCCCGCGAAGTCCGACAGAACTTGTCCAGGTACGGCCTGCGGCGACAGTTGTTGGCTGTCACCCCGACTTCTCTTGAATCTGCAAAGAAATTTTCTACGCAGTGGCGCCGCCGCAGGGGTCTGGGGGAGTCAAACGCGCTCATCATCTCCGCTGCGGGATTCCAGCCCGACACAATCTATATCACACTTGGCTCAGTCGATACATCGCTTGAAGAGGCTGCATTCGCTCTCAAAGACACGCTCGATATCTCAGGCCCTGTTCAATCGAAGCTCTTCGGCCCTCTTGTCATAACCTTGCTCCATGATGAACCGAACGCCGACGCGTTGAAAAAATCCATGCCACAGAGAGAAAGAGCGGTGCGAGACCTTCTGAGAGACCGAGAAGAACAACTGCTGAGCCAGGCGTTTGTCAATCCTATTTTCCGCGGACAGCGTATGGAGGCCGACAGCGGTCTCTTCCGTCTTCTTTCCCGAAGGCTGTGGGAGACCATGAAGGAGGACACTAGTACACGAAGTGTACCCGGCGGGTATCGATACCTGCCTGAAGATGCATACCGACTGTTGGACGAATTTCATTCCGTGAGGGATACGCCGGTTGTTCGCGGGAGTTTCGGGGTTTTGC
>CAYYHS010000658.1:0-2059 GCA_964471785.1 uncultured Chitinophagaceae bacterium | reverse complement strand
GCCACCGACGGCCTCCCTGGCTTGAGTCTTTATCCATGGCTCTATGCGAACGGTTACGCGGGCGCCATGATGTGGTCGTGGAGTGATTTCGGAACTCCAGCGACGAACTCGAGCGTCGATACATGGGCCTCGTTGAGTTATATGTTTGCAAATTTCCGGAACGATGTCATTGTAAACCCCACGACGGGTTCCATCTATGTTTTTCGGGCAAACCCGGGCACGATCGAGAAAACAGATACAACGCTGCTTCGTTGGGACGCAGAACCGGGATCAGTCGTGAAGCTGGACGGAAACAGCGTCTCGGCGAAAGACAGCATGAAGCTACACCCGCTTGTGACGACGGCCTATACGCTAACCGCGAGCGGAGTCGTTCAGGATACCACGAAGTTTGTCGTGACCGTTTTGCCAACGGGGAGAATCGTAAGTTTCAAAGCGATACCTCTTCAGGTTGGAACCGGCGAACCCGTAAGCCTCCTCTGGCACGTAGTGAAGGGTTCGACGGTGACATTAAACGGAGCTTCTGTTCCCACGGTCGACTCGATCAGCGTAGTTCCAAATCCAGCCGGCGGCGATTACACGCTCATCGCAAATGGCGATGTGAAAGACTCAACAACGATACAACTCCAGATCCTGCCGCCAGACCAGGTCGACAGGGCATATATGGCCTCTGTCACGACATCATCGAACGATACCGTTGCCTATAGCTTCAGCAATCCCCAGCTCATAACCGATGGGAACAATTTCTCACGGTGGCAGTCGGCTGCCTCACCTGTAGCCCAGTGGGTCTTGATTGATTTCGGGAGACCCGACACGATTCACACGGTCGTTATTCGATGGGGTGGCTCAGCCTATGCGAAGAAGTTTTATATCCAAACATCCCTGGACGCTTCGAACTGGTCGGTAGTTGCAGACCAGGAGAACGGCAGCGGAGGCGTCGGGTCTGTTGAGACGCTGATGGGATTGGATACAGTCGCCCGCTACATGGAACTGGTCATGGTAGCGCACGGAACCAGCGGATTCTACTCCGTCGCTGAGATCTCGGCCTTCGGGTCACTGGCGACCGGCGTTGCGGCGGGACACCCGACGGTTCCCTTCGCATTCTCAATGTCCCAAAATTATCCTAATCCTTTCAACCCTTCAACTCAAATTAGCTTTGCGATTGCAAAAGCCGGACAGGTTGAGTTAAAGGTCTATAATACTATCGGCCAGCAGGTCGCGGAGCTCGTCCACCAGTCGTTGCAGCCGGGTAACTACCTGGCCAAATTCGACGCGACGGGTCTTAGCAGCGGGATATATTTTTACACGATTCGTGCCGGAGATTTTTTCCAAGCGAAGAAGATGGTTCTGTTAAAATGAAATTCTACGTCCGGACAAGATAGCTTGTACGAGGGCGGCCGCCGGAAGATTGCGTGCCGCCTTTTTTGTCCTTTGCATGAATGCGCCGCAAAGGCAAAATTGGCGGTTCCTGAAGAATAAACCATCACTTTGTTATTAAGCAATTATCGCAACCAACTTCGAGAAAGACGGAGCATAAGATGAAAATACCAAGAATCGGGTTCATTTTTATGATGCAATTTTGGGTGATGAGTCCCTGGGCACACTCCGCCAAACTCATCCCGGCGAACGACCCGAATATTCAATACTCCGGGAGGTGGGATTTTTCAATTCCCACGGCGCCCACGCATTCGTGGCCGGGAGTCTACGTCTTTGCAAAATTCGAGGGGACAAGCATCGGCATCAGCACGAACGATAACTTCTCTTACTACAACGTCATCATCGACGATACGGTGTCGTCGATATTCCACGGGACCGCCGGCAATGTTGCCAACTACACGTTAGCCTCCGGAATGTCGGATACCCAACACACAATCCTACTCACGCTCAGGAATGAAACGAACTGGACGAAGTTCTCGTTTAACGGATTTCTCGTCGACGACGGGAAGAACCTCCTCACGCCTCCGGACCAGGCTGCGAAGAACATAGAGTTCATCGGCGATTCTTACACCTGTGCGTCTGGAAATCTTTGGATCAACAATACTGCTGCGCCCGCGGGCGATTA
>CAYYHS010000657.1:0-2061 GCA_964471785.1 uncultured Chitinophagaceae bacterium | reverse complement strand
CGATGGGGAACGGCATCGCCCACACATTCGCGCAATATGGCTACACGGTGACGCTTAATGACGTCAAGATGGAATTCATCGACAGGGGGATGAAAACCATTGATGCAAATCTCGATCGTCAAGTGAAGAAGGGGCTGTTAACGGTAGAGCAGAAGGCGAAGACGCTCACGAACATCGCCTCCGTTGGCACTCTCCCGGAGTCAGTTCGCAACGCAGACCTGATTATCGAAGCGGCTACGGAGAACAAAGAGATCAAGTCGGAGATATTCAGGGTCGTTGATGCTTCTGCCCCGGCAGGAGCAATCCTTGCAAGCAATACGTCATCGATCTCGATTACGGAGCTGGGCGCAGTAACCAAGCGCCCTGATAAAGTGATCGGCATGCATTTCATGAACCCCGTTCCGGTGATGAAACTCGTGGAAGTGATCCGGGGGCTTGCAACGTCTACCGAGACCTTTGAAACGGTGAAATCGGTCACGGAATCCCTCCAGAAGACTCCGGTCGAAGTCAACGACTATCCGGGATTCATTTCAAACAGGATTCTCTTGCCAATGTTGAACGAAGCAATGTTTTGCGTGATGGAAGGAGTCGCATCCCCGGAGTCGATCGATACGGTTATGAAACTCGGAATGAATCATCCGATGGGACCGCTTGCCCTTGCAGACTTTATCGGGCTGGATGTTTGTCTCTCAATCATGAACGTTCTGTATAACGGGCTTGGCGATTCGAAATACCGCCCCTGTCCGCTCCTCAAAAAGATGGTGGCCGCCGGGCACCTCGGAAGAAAGACAGGCAAAGGATTTTTTGAGTACCCGGTTTCAGGTAAGAATTAAAGACCCAGGACCCAGGACCAAGGACCAATAGTCAAGAACTAATAACATAACACCTAGAACTCAAAACTTCTCCATGAACTTCGACCTCAACGAAACCCAAAAGATGATCCGCGACACCGCTCGTCAATTTGCCCAGGACGAGCTTGCATCATCGGCAGACTTGCGCGACGAGAAAGAAGAATTTCCGCGCGAAGCGGTCAAGAAACTGGGTGAGCTGGGATTTATGGGAATCATGGTCTCAGAAGAATACGGAGGAGCAGGGCTGGATACTGTAAGTTATTCTCTCGCCGTGGAAGAAATTTCGCGGGTTGACGCTTCCTGCGGTGTCATCATGTCTGTTAACAATTCGCTTGTTTGCTTTGGGATCAACGAATTCGGTTCTGCAGAACAGAAGCGAAAATATTTGACCGCGCTCGCGACCGGGGCCAAACTTGGCGCCTTCGCGCTCTCTGAACCGGAGGCGGGGAGTGATGCGACGAATCAGCGCACTCAGGCTGTGCGGGACGGGGACTTCTATGTGTTGAACGGGATCAAAAACTGGATAACGAATGGTCAGAATGCGGATGTCGTTTTAGTGATCGCAGCTACTGATCCGGCGAAGGGGTCGCGGGGAATCAGCACGTTCATCGTCGAGAAAGGGACGCCCGGATTTACCGTCGGGAAGAAAGAGCGGAAACTCGGTATTCGGAGCTCAGATACGGTCTCGATGGCGTTTCAAGATGTACGAGTTCCCGCGGCGAACAGAATCGGCGAGGAAGGGTTTGGTTTCAAGTTTGCCATGAAGACGCTGGATGGGGGCCGAATTGGAATCGCATCGCAGGCTGTCGGAATTGCTCAGGCGAGTCTTGATGCCTCAATCAAATACTCCAAAGAGCGCAGAGCTTTCGACCATCCCCTTGCCCAGCTTCAGGCGATACAATTCAAAATAGCAGATATGGCTACCGAGATTGATGCGGCCCGCCTCTTAACGCTTCAAGCTGCAGCAACAAAGGACTCGGGCGAGAGATATACGCAGCAGGCCGCAATGGCAAAACTGTATGCTTCGAAGGTCGCCGTCAAATGCGCGCTCGAGGCAATTCAGATTCACGGGGGCTACGGTTACATCCGCGAATATCATGTCGAGAGATATTTGCGCGACGCAAAGATCACCGAGATTTATGAAGGAACCTCCGAAATTCAGAGGATAGTTATTGCCAGGTCGCTGATACAGTAATCTCGTTCTCCCGCA
>CAYYHS010000656.1:0-2064 GCA_964471785.1 uncultured Chitinophagaceae bacterium | reverse complement strand
CCCCGAGAGTTTCGTTTTCGCCAATTACGTTAAATTCCAGGAAGGCTTCTAGAATGGCTCAACAGCCTCTACTCAATGTTTTGCTCGTCGATGATGAAGATTCATTTCGCCTGAGCATTGAGATGGGTCTTAAATTAACCGATGCCTTTATCGTTGATTCGTGCGATTCCGGCGAGAGCGCTGTCGAGTTATTGAAAGAAAAAACCTTCGACGTCATTCTGCTAGACAATAGGATGGGGGAAATGTCGGGGATGGATGTCCTTGAGTGGATGCATACTCAAAAAATTACGACCCCGGTTATTCTGGTGACAGCAGCCGGATCTGAATCGACCGCCATCGAAGCCATACAGCTCGGGGTCTACGATTACATCCGGAAGGACCATATCGATGTCGAGCGCCTCACGATCGCCGTAAAGAGTGTCCATGAACGCTACCTCTATCGAAAACAAATCATCGAGAACGAAGCGAAGGAACGGCTGCTTATCGAGAAGCAGCACGAGCTCGATTCGCTTCATACGTTTCACGATACCGTGAATACCGTTGGCCAGCTGGTCGAAAAAAGTCTCGCCGATCTAGCTTCCCACCTTAAACGTTCCGAAGAAGAATTCCTCAAGAATCTCGGCACGATGGACGAAGCGCGCTGCAGAAGGATTTTCGAAGAATTAAAACAGGGAATTGAAGTCGCCTCCTCCGGAGTAAGTTCGATGAGGAATCTCTCGACCATGATAACCCGAAAACTGGATGAAATCCATATTGCCCCTCCGCCGAAGAGCCGTTGATTTTTCTAGCCCGATTTTAAACTATTTAATTCCATCCTATTGTGTCCTTTACGACCCTAGGGCAACAATCCGAATCCCAACAAACGAGGAATGACATGCGCACTGGAACTTTAATCCTACGCTTCGGGGTAATCCTCCTTGCTGCTTCACTCGGCGCATCCGCGCAGACTCAAACAAAAGAATTAAGCCTAGACGATATTTTCAATTCCACGAGGTTTGCCGGGAAAACGCTTAACAGTGTTCATTGGCTGAATGACGGGAGACATTATTCTTACGTTGAGAGAGATACTTCCACGAAGTCCACTAACGTGCTCATCTACGGAGTAAAAGAACAATCGAGTACGGTTCTTGTCAATACTACTTCGTTGAAATTGAACCGCGACGATCCCGCATTCCGCTTTACCTCGTATCTCTGGTCTCCCGATGAGCGCCAATTACTCTTCATTTCTGCCCCCCCGGAGAGAGAGTACCTTTCGCGTTTAACCCCTGCCGGCAATGTCTTTCTCTACGACTTGAATTCAAAAACGTTCAGGCGGCTGACGAATGTTGCCGATCCTCAATACAACGTGAAGTTCTCTCCCGATGGAAAACATATCGGGCTGGTAAGGGGAAACAATATCTATATGATCGACCTTGCGTCCGGAATTGAGCGGCAACTCACCACGGACGGTTCGGAGCACATCATCAACGGAAAATTCGACTGGGTCTACGAAGAGGAATTTGAGATTGCTGACGGCTGGCGGTGGTCGCCGGACAGCAAACATATCGCTTTCTGGCAGCTCGACGAAAACCGGGTTCCCGAATATACCATCACCGAGTGGGACTCCCTTCATCTCCAACTTATTCCGATGAGATATCCGAAAGCAGGAGATCCGAACTCGATCGTTAAAGTCGGTGTCGTCGACATCAGTTCAAAACAAATTTGTTGGATGGATCTTGGAGCGAATGATGATATCTACATCCCGAGAATCCAATGGACACTCGACCCTTCAACGCTTTCGATACAACGGTTGAACCGGTCGCAGGACTCGCTCGAGTTATTGTATTCAGATATTGCGACTGGGTCGTCGCGGTTGATCTTGACTGAGTCTGACCCGAAATGGGTCGAGGTGACGAATGACCTGACGTTTTTGAAGAACGGCAAATTTATTTGGCCGTCCGAAAGGGATGGGTATCGCCACCTTTATCTTTTCCGCAATGATGGAACTCTCCTGAACCAAATTACCAAAGTAGAATGGGAGGTTGAAACGTTTTACGGAGTCGACGAAAAATCTTCTGCGCTCTA
>CAYYHS010000655.1:0-2066 GCA_964471785.1 uncultured Chitinophagaceae bacterium | reverse complement strand
CAGCCCTATGTTGGAATTGCCACAATGATTACCGGGGGCGCGGTGCTTGCATTGGCCAGAAAAAAAACACTAACCCCTGGAAACTAGTCTATGGATGTAAACGGGTGTCTTTGAACAGAGCATGGAGTGTCTTCAAACAACGGAGATTGATTCTCCA
This sequence comes from uncultured Chitinophagaceae bacterium, assembly GCA_964471785.1. GTDB lineage: Bacteria > Bacteroidota > Ignavibacteria > UBA10030 > UBA8401 > JAGVPT01. The sequence goes on along the minus strand of CAYYHS010000655.1, from coordinate 1,909 downwards.
ACGAAGAAAACGAAAGGAGTGAACATCATGGCGTTATTCAGCGGCGTTATCATTTATCTGATTACAGTGGCCCTCATTATCGCGTTCGGAAGGTTCCTCCATGAATGCGACAACGACCTATCGAGCGGACTTAGAGACGGAGCTAACAATAGAAACCACGCGAGCAGGTGAGTCGCTTCATCAACGCTCAATAGCAACCTGAAAACAGAGGAAGAGAGATGTCTGAACGTGATCGGAAAGTGTGGGGAATTATTCTTGCGGGGGGTGACGGAAAACGACTTCAGTCCTATGTCCAGGAACGGTTCGGCTGCGATGTTCCAAAACAGTATTGCACTTTCACAGGTACGCGCTCTATGCTGAGGCACACAATTGACCGCGCAGAAATGCTCATTCAGCCGAAGCGACTTCTCACGATCGTAGGCAAAGATCATTTTCGCTATGCGCAGGCCCAACTTGCCGATCGTCCGAGAGAAACTGTACTCATCCAGCCGACAGCGCGCGAAACAGGCCCTGCGATATTGTATCCGTTGCTTCATGTCTATCAACGCGACCCTGAGGCGACGGTGTGTTTGTTCCCATCAGATCACTTTGTTTTGGATGAACGAAGTTTCATGAATTACATCGAATACTCAACCGAATATGTTGCCAGCAATCCTCAGTCCATTGTTCTCCTGGGCGCTCTTCCGCAAAGACCCGATCGAGAATATGGATGGATTGTCACCGGTGATCATATGGCCGGCAAGAACGCGCAACGAGTGTATCGTGTGTCGAAGTTTGTGGAAAAACCGGATGTGTCGACTTCACAGTTGCTCTATCATAAAGGAAGCCTCTGGAATACGATGGTCATTGTCGGCAACGCAAGAGCACTCCTGGCAAACTTCAGAAAGTTCGCCCCGAAAACATATCAAGCGTTGTGGGAAACACGTGAAGTTTTAGGTTCAAGTCTCGAGAAACAGGTTCTTGCGGAGGTTTTTTCGAGAATATCGCCGATGAATTTTTCCTACTCCGTGCTCGAAAAGAATCCTGTCGGACTTCGCACTGTAAAGATCGAAGGAGTCTATTGGAGCGATTGGGGAGATGGCAATCGGATAGAGGCGGATATCGCGCGTTATTGCCGGGTAAAAAGCTCTCAGGGGATTCCAATGTCGATCGCGGAGATCTCCGGCGAAACGTTCTCGATTCCGCAGCTCCAGTAACCTGGATGGCATTTCCTGTGAAGTCGTTGAATAAAAACATAGGAACGCGAAGACTTGAAGAAATCATCCGCAACGGCCAACGAAACGACCGCGGCATTCGAAACTCAGAATAGCAAGGAGGCAGAACATGCAAGAGCAGCAAGTCATCGTCGGTGAGTACGAGAACGAATTCGATGCAGAAATTGCAAAAGGACACCTCCGGGCTTCCGGCATTCCCGCCAGCATCTACAAGGACGATGGAGGCTGCATGCTTCCACCGCTGCAGAATTCGGGGGGTGTTCAAGTGGTGGTCGCTCCGCATTTGAAAGTGAAAGCTAAAAAGATACTCAAGGTGGCATCGTAATCTTCGCGATGCGTGATTGACACAATTTCCGTTTTAGCTGCAATGTCAACCGTACATCTGAACGGTTAAGATCCAGAAAAAAAGGAGGCGAGAGAAATCGATGAAGAAACATGTCGGAGTGTGGATAGACCATAGAAAAGCTGTCGTTATCAGTATCAACGGTGAGACCGACGAGATACATTCAATTGTGTCAGGCGTGGAAAAACATGTTCGTTATGCAGGCGGAAAACCGGAGGATCAACAAGAGCACCGGTTTACCAATCATCTCAATGAATTCTATGCATCGATAATCTCGTTCCTTCATGACGCGGACGCGATACTGTTACTCGGTCCCGGTGAAGCCAAGGTCGAGTTTAAGACGAGATTAGAA
>CAYYHS010000654.1:0-2067 GCA_964471785.1 uncultured Chitinophagaceae bacterium | reverse complement strand
TGCGATCCTTGGCGCAAGCTCGCTGATTCAGCATGGGGCGGAGGAAGTCGAGAATGACCAGAGAATGGAAGTAGGTTTTAGCCCGACCGTTCGGTAGAGGTGATCCGGTTGTCATGCCGGATCATCAGTGAAGATAGTCTTTTTCAATATGGAATAAGAATTGAAAGAGTACACTATGCTTAAGAAAACTGTCATCATTCTTTGCCTCTCACTGGCGATATCGCCGCTGTTGACCTCCCCGGCGCTGGCCGCATCGGGGTCGACGATCACCGGAACTGTCAAAGATTCCAGGACCGGCGATGTCCTTCCGGGGGCGACCGTTGCCCTGGCCGGCACCAGTCTCGGAGCCTCAACAGACGTCGATGGTAAATATGTGGTTCGTAACGTGCCTCCGGGCTCGTACACGATTCGTGCAACCTATATCGGCTATGAACCGGCTACGGCAAACATTCAGGTTACGGCAGGTGCTGAGATCAAGCAGGATTTTAAGCTCGCAGGCGTGGGAATTCAGGGTGAGACCGTGGTTGTGACAGCTCAGGCCGCCGGCCAGAACGAAGCGATCAACAAACAGCTTTCATCGCAGCAAATCGTCAGCGTTGTTTCGGCTGCGCGGATTCAGGAGTTGCCGGATGCCAACGCGGCAGAGGCGCTGGGAAGACTATCAGGTGTTGCTGTTCTGAGAAGCGGCGGCGAAGGAAACGAAGTGGTGATTCGCGGGCTCCAACCCAAGTATAACGCTGTCATGATCGACGGGGTGCGAATGTCCTCCTCAAACTCCAGCGATCGCAGCGCCGATCTGAGCATGATCTCTCCGTACTCACTCGAGGGCATCGAAGTTTCAAAATCAGTGACTGCGGATCAAGATCCCGACGTGCTGGGAGGTACGGTTAATTTCAGGATGAAAGAAGCGTCGACGGAAAAAGAAGGACTGGGGCTTAGTCTCATTGGGCAAGGGGCATACGACGGTCTTCCAGATGCTCCGAACAAGTATAACAATTACAAATATGTCGCAAGCGTTGAGGGGAGATTTTTCGAAGATCATCGTCTCGGTATTTTGGCACAGGCAGATTTTGAAAGGAAGAATCTCAGTTCAAATGAATTGTCGGCCGGGTATAAGCCATTCCAAAACAACCAAATCGATTATCTCATTACTTCCCTCAACATCAATGATATTCCCAGAGACAGGGAGCGTGCGAACGGGAGTTTGGTCGTGGATTACAAATTACCGGACGGGAAGATTACGTTAACGAACTTTGTGAGCACCGGGGCAACGAAAACCGAAAGACGGCAAGAGTCATTCACGCTTGGCGCGACCAACAATCATAGTATTACATCATCATTCACCAATAGCACGCTGAATACACTTACTAATTCGCTTCAACTTGACCAGCAGTTACCGATCTTTCATGCCGATGTGAGGCTCTCGCATACGTATTCTGAAACAAAAGATCCCAGGGATTGGACGGTAACATTTATGCAATCCGCAGATCCTGGCCTTAACCAATTTGCAAATAAGTCAGACGTCACTCCTCAGTCCGTTCCAGTCTCTGCAACCAATAACGCATCGCAGACTTTTCTGACGACTGTTCAAAGTAATAATAGTTGGACAAGGGACCGTGCATTGACGGCGGCGTTAGACCTGGATGCACCGCTGAACATCTCCGATAATATCACCTCGGTAATAAAATTCGGAGGGAAATTCATTTACCAGCCGCGATCGTATACGTATGAACAATTTGACAATCATGGCACCTCCTTCAGTTCTCCGAGCGCAACGGTTGTTGCCTCTATGATCGCGGCTCGATTCCCCAGCGTAAAGGTCCAGCAGGGCGGCATCCCCATCAACGCGTTCATCGACCCAAAGTTCACCTACGGAAAATTTCTTGGTGGTGATTATGCAACGGCCTATGCCATGAATTACGATATGGCAGGAGCGATGGCAAATTATCTACAAGACAACATCATTCAAATACAGCAGGTGGATGCCGAAGGCTATTCCCGAAATTTGACCGCCTCGTCGACGAATAACTATCACGGTTTCGAGCATCAAAGCGCCGGTTATATCAT
>CAYYHS010000653.1:0-2075 GCA_964471785.1 uncultured Chitinophagaceae bacterium | reverse complement strand
TAATGGCACTAACATAAGGAGATAGGTTATATTGATCTAAACCAAATGGGGGATGGATCACTATGACACCAAACAAGTCACTGGGGATGAGCGTTCAGATTCAAGACATGCTCCGACGCGATTTGTTGCAGTTTATCGAACCGATTTTTCCGAGCGAGGTTGTTCGTCGTTACGAGGCCAAGGAAGGTGTTCGCCGGCGAGACCGGATTTTTAACTCAGAGAGTACGCTTTTGACAATGATTGTGACAGCGCTCCATGACGATAAGTCACAAGTTGCGTCGGTGCAATTGTTTCAGAGCATATTTGAACAGAATCGGAAGAAACTGGTTCAGGAGATGGAACGGAACAAGACATCTGAACTGCGAAAGGTGAGGATCCCAAAGAGCAAGACCAAGGAAATATCGCTCAATACGGCGGCTTATTCAAAAGCTCGTGACAGAATAGAACAAGGGCTTATTGACGAAGTTTTTAAAGCCACACTAAAGGATACCGCAAGATTCTATGGCCCCCAATGGCACGGTCGAACAGTTTTCAATACCGATGGAACCTATCTCCAGCTGCAGGATACCCCGGAAATACCAGAGAAATATCGGGTTCAACAAAAGGGCGGCGGTTTAAGTCATGGATATCCTCAAGCGCTTTTACAGGTAATAACACAACAAGGCAGCGGTTTTGTCCATTCTTACAGTTTAGGAAGTCGGGCTGATTCGGAACTTCGACTGATAGAACCACTTCTTGATGGTCTTCCTGAGGACAGCTTGTTGCTGGCGGACGACCTCTATAATTGTTATTGGCTTATGGCTCTGCTTGTCAAAAAAGGTGTCGATTTCATTGTTCCCGATAAAAAAGATCGCACATACAAGCAGACAAAAAAGATAGCGGCAGGCGATATGCTTGTAGAGATTCCAGTGCCACATAATTTTAGGAACAAAGGTCTCCCCGAGAAGATCCTTCTGCGCCGGATAGAATACGCCAGCACTGAGAATCCTGAAATTACGTATGTGCTTTTGACATCGATTCTTGACGAGAGGATCGGAAAAGATGAGGTCGTTCGAAAATACGCGGGGCGGTGGGACATAGAAATAACCATTCGAGAGGTGAAGGTGTTAATGGGATTCTCCGTACTGAGGGGAAAAAGTGAAGACATGGTCTTCAAAGAAATCGGAGTAGCAATAACCGCGTATAATTTGGTACGGAGAATAATAGTGGAATCGGTTGTCAAAACCGATTTTTCCCCCGAAACAGATATCGTTCAAAAATTCTTTGAGACTTATAAGACTCAATTGGTCGACCGCAAGGGTAGGGTTTACAGCAGATGGGCACCAGGACGTCCTCCTGCTCATAATCGCCCAGGTGCAACTTCACAGAATACCCGTAAGAAAAGGACGGCACTTTCCTCGAAGAACGAAAGTAGCGAAGTACAATAAATACAAAACAATCTAAGTTAGTGCCATTACCACCGGGGTGGCCGGGCCGTTGGTTGGTTCAATAGACCAGGCATCACGCACCCGGCTCAGCAACCCAAATGCATTTATCGATTAGCAGATGATTGTTTCACTCGTTCGTATTCCCACTCAACGGCCTCTATTATCCACTGTGGGTCTTTAAAGTTTGAGTAGAGCTTGCCGTTAATAAATACGCCGGGTGTGTATTTGATGCCGTTGCGGATGCCCTCATTTTTAGAGCGGCCGGTGGCGGCCAGCGTAGCCGGGTCGGCGATGTCGGCCTTGAATGCGGGCGTGTTGATGCCGAGCGAGTCGGCAATGCGGTTTACGATCTTGTCGTCGACGCGGTCGCGTTCCGCATCGATGGCCAGCACAAAGGGCCAGAGCTTGCCGCGGTGCTGGGCCGCGAGCATGGCACGGTCGCCGATGGCCGTGGCAAAGGGTTTGACCATGAAGCGAGCTTTGCCTTTGAGCGGGCCGGCGGTGATGGCGGTGTACATTTCTTTAGTGTCGTATTTACAGAGCGGACAGAGCGATGAAACGTAGAACACTACCAACACCGGCGCGGTTGAATCGCCCGCGGCAACGGTAATCGATGTGTCGATGGTGAATGTTTCGGTGCTGGTGTAG
>CAYYHS010000652.1:0-2077 GCA_964471785.1 uncultured Chitinophagaceae bacterium | reverse complement strand
CAATTTCGAAGTAATGCGCCTGAACCCCAATGCCGTCAATGAGTCCCCTGGCTTTTAACAGGTTAATGATTTGACGATACTGAGCGTTGGCATTAGGATCGTTAATCACGCTGTACTCGTTGATAAGCAATTTCGTGTTTGGCCAATACTGCCTTGCCAATTGAAATGCGTTAATGACCCAATCCCAGCCCGTTGTACCATTCCCCCCCAAAGCAGTTTTGAAAATAGCAGGAAGAGGAGTATGGATGGGTTCGTTGACTACGTCACAAAAATCTGCGTTCGGGTATCTCTGCCCGGCCGCCATGATCCAATTCACAATTTCTTGATGGAGGGTTGCGGAGTCGAGAGAAGTAATCCAGCCAGGATACTGCGATCCCCATATTAAATTATGATGTTTGTAGAGAAAACCATTTGTTACGGCATAATTGTAAATATCGTCAAGCTCGGTCCAGGTAAAATATCCTTGAACTTGCTCGACACTCCCCCACTTCCCCGCATTCTCAGGAGTAACCTGATTCCAATAATTCGAAAAATCGGAGTGGATGTTGTATCCGCTGTGGATGACATTGCCTAGGAACTTGCTTTTCCCTTTGGCCAACGGCTGTGATAAGGATTGAACGGAGACCAACACGATGATGCACATCATCAGGCGAAAGATTGCCTGATACCGGGTTGAAATTTTCAGCGACTGGAATTCCTGTTTCACTAAGAATCGCGGGATGGATTTAAAGGTATGCATAAAGACTCTCTGGGTTATTACTTCGCAGTTGTTTCTTCATTCACACATGTATTCACAACACAATCAAAAACCGAAGACAACGAGCCTGGATCCTTTTTGAACGCTCAATGCGCTTCCTCATGGCATAGGAGGATACGCTCCAATGTATCTACTTTCTTTTTTGGACTGGCCGATATATTTTCTGACCTCCGGAGGAAGCTGCGTTCCCGAATCGGATCCAGGTGCATCCTGAAGTAACTGGTAGCTGCCTAATTCCATGCTCTTGAATAAGGGGCTTTTATAATTAGGATAATACCTGCTATGTACTGCAAATTCTGGATAGATTTTACGCAGGCTCTCCAACGAATCGATTCCGGCCTGGCATTTTTCATTCCGCGCTGGGCTCCATAGTATAATCGGATAGGATGTCTTTTCAGCACCCCGCACAAACACGTCGTAGTCCAGTTGGCTCAGCATCGGCCCGGAAAGCCGATCACAAAGCGCCGGGGGCTGCCACACAAACAGAAGGGGCCTGCTGAAGTTAGCGTCGCCGATAAGAAGGTTATTAATAAAGATATGCCCTTCACGTTTATCGACATCGGGTCCCGTGCTGGAGTGCCAGCCGAAATGATCTCCGGCGGGCGTCCTCCCGTTCCTGCCGATACATGCCATGCTGTTGACGAACGTATTCTGATAGATGCGGGCATTCGAACTGTTCAGGATCATCATCCCGTGATCGCAGTTGACAAACACATTTCCTGCGCAGAGAACTCCCTTCGAGATTTCAAAAAAGAAACCGTTGTCGCTCGGCCACAGCTGGTCCGTGGGAGTCGTTGCGCCGACATGACCGACATTTTCAACTAAGTTGTTAATGAACACGCCGTCCACTTCACCCACGTCGTACCAGATTCCGTTTGAATTCGGGAGGTCGGTGACGAAGTTATCGCGGCAGGTAGCCCGGTAACACTGATTGAAAATCTTTACCGCTGCGGGGTAATAGCCGGTGATGTTCTCGATGTTATTGCGCGTAAAGATGTTTTCTTCCAGCAGGATGTCGTTCGAACCGATGACGTAGACTCCTTCTGTACTGGTATCGCTGATCCGGCAATGACGCATTGTGAAACGGTCTCCGCGAAAATAGCCGGCAACCCTCGAGCAGAAGGAGATCGTGCAGTTTTCCAGGACCGACCCTATGACATCCTTTCCGTGCTTGGACTCATCGGACAATGCCTCCGGATCTTTCCCTTCGATTTCGAGCGCGCGGTATGCATATTGGGTAAACGTGATCCCTTTGATCACGTAGCCCTTATGGTCCGATTGTTTGCCGTGGCAGTCAGCGATTGTGCGCAGCAAGGCAAT
>CAYYHS010000651.1:0-2080 GCA_964471785.1 uncultured Chitinophagaceae bacterium | reverse complement strand
TTCAAGGTATTATTCATGTCGCGGTGGGGTTTTACCATCTCGACAATGGAAATTATAAGGGCTCACGGAGCCAGCTTTCGAAGGGTGTCACTAAACTGCAGCCGTTTCAGCCTGCGTATTACGGCATTGAGCTGAACACATTTCTGGTGCGAACGTCACGTTGCTTGGAGTGGGTGATACAGAAGGAACTGGGTGTGCAGGAAGAAGCATTTGAGAGCGGCTGGATTCCGAGTCTTGAGTTTGTAAAATGACAGTTCATATGAATTCTTCAAGATAACAAGGAGATGAGTTTATGGCCACAATGATCACCGAGGAGTGTATTAACTGCGGCGCATGCGAGCCGGAATGTCCGAACACGGCAATTTACGCGGGCGGAGCGCAATGGGAGTTTAAAGGTACCATGCACGATGCCCTCTCGAACGATTTCTATTACATCGTTCCGGAAAAATGCACGGAATGCGTCGGACATTTTGATCAGGAGCAATGCGCGGCAGTCTGCCCCGTTGATTGCTGCGTTCCAGACCCGAATCACGTTGAAAGCGAAGAAGTGCTTTTCCAGAGGGCAAAAGAAATCCATCCGGAGCGCGCCTTTACCGATCTCGCCGCATCGACGTCTCACTTTAGAAAATAGTTTTCCAAGGTCATTTTCAAGGTCGGCTCGAGTTTCGGCGGGGCCGACCTTTTTTGTTTCTCCACTCGCATACATCTCGTGAGGATTCGCTATGAAGGTTGGCGATTACGAGCTTTCTTCGATTGAAACCGGCCGATTTGCGCTCGACGGCGGCGCCATGTTCGGCGTAGTGCCGTGGGTATTCTGGTCGAAGACGAATTCACCGGACGCACGAAACCGGATCACCCTCGCAGCCCGATGCTTGCTCCTCACCGGAAATGGGAAGGTTATTCTTGTCGATAACGGCAACGGGACAAAGTGGAGCGATAAGCTAAAAGATATTTACCGTCTGGACAATTCGCGCTACGACCTGGATCAATCCCTGCGGCAGCGCGGCGTTGCTCCGGACGACGTCACGGACGTTATTCTCACGCACCTCCACTTTGATCACTGCGGGGGAAGCACAAAGATCGTCAACGGCAGACCGGAACCTGTCTTCCGCAACGCGACGTATTATGTTCAACGCGATCACTGGACGTTGTCGCTTCATCCCACCGAAAAGGATAAGGGGAGTTTTATGAACGACGACTTCATGGTGTTGCATGAGAGCGGCAGATTGAAATTCGTAGAGGGGGAACAGGAATTGTTTCCCGGCGTTCGGCTCTTGGTGTGCAACGGACATACGACGGCGCAGCAACTTCCGTTGATTTCCGACGGAGCAACGAAGGTTCTCTTTTGCTGCGATCTAGTGCCGACAGTGTCCCACATCCCTTTTCCGTACATCATGGGATATGACGTCCGCCCTCTCGTAACCCTGGAAGAGAAGAAGAGAATTCTCACGGGCGCCGAAAAAAATGGATGGATTCTCTTTCTTGAGCACGATCCGGAGACCGAAGGCTTGACGCTGAAGGGCACGGAAAAAGGCTTTGCGGTGGACAAACGACTGCGGCTGGAATAGAGCAATTCTATCATTCCAATATTTCAAGATTACAAGATTGCAAGACTACAGAATTGGCAAACTGAAAGACGTAAGAGAAGGAAGAGGATATCTTACTCGTGTGGCGGGTGAGGAAGTCTCGGTCTTTAAGGTGGGGGAGGCGTGTTTTGCGATCGGCAATGTCTGCCCGCATCAGCATTTCTCCAAGTTGCACGAAGGCGAGATGAATGGCTTTGTGGTAACGTGTCCGATGCATGGCTGGTCGTACGACGTGCGCACGGGAGTTTCGACGAATGCCAGCGGCAGAGTGAAATCGTATGAAGTAGCCATCCGGGGCGATGAGGTCTTTATCCTAAAAAATGGAAACGCTGACCCAACAGATTAAGTCGAAGGCCATTGAAATCGGCTTCAGCAAAGTGGGGATTGCGAGGGCGGAACCTCTCGGCGACGATGCTCGAAATTTGAAAGAGTGGCTGCATCGGGGCTACCAGGCTTCGATGTCGTGGATGGAGGAAAATGTTCAGAAAAGAATT
>CAYYHS010000650.1:0-2082 GCA_964471785.1 uncultured Chitinophagaceae bacterium | reverse complement strand
CGACATCGGCCTCTCCCACTTTTAGCTTGTAGACGACCTTGACTTCCTTCTCCTCATCGATCAAGGAAACAGCTTCTGGGTTATCGACCAGTTGTTTGGAGATGTACTCGATAAACTCCCGCATATGACGCTCCTCCAGAGCTGTTCGAAAAAATACTGCAAACTTATCGTCGCGGTCCAGCTGTCTGATCGCTTGAGTTTTCTTCCGTTGGCCTCGGAGTCGACCGATCCTTTACGGTTGCGCAGGAGCCGGCGCTTCTGGAGCAGGCGCTTCTGGAGTCGCGGGAGCCGCAGCAGCGGCGGGTTGAGCCGGAGTCTCGGCAGCTGCCTTCTTTTTCTTCTTCAGAACGTTGCGCCGTGCTTTGCGCTCGTTCTCTTTCTGCGCTTTCGCGGCCTGCATCATCTGCCACTTTTCAAACTCCGCCGCAATCGTCGCCTCGTCGGCTTTCTTTTTCTTCAGTCCCCACTTGAGCCAAACTCCCTTGCGGCTCAACAGGTTCTTCACGGTGTCTGTCGGTTGCGCGCCTCGTTCAAGCCAATGAAAGATACGGTCTTCCCGTAGCGTGATCGTCATCGGGTTCGTGCGGGGATTATATGATCCCACCGCGTCGATGAACCGGCCGTCCCGCTTAGTCCGGGAATCCACTGCAACAATTTTGTAGATGGGCTGTTTCTTCTTGCCCATGCGCTGAAGTCGTAGTTTAACTGCCAAAAATGTATCTCCTTTTTTCTCTAAATATGGATAGATGCCTATTAATATGCAACTTAGTGAAATCGTTGCGCCATCATGCGCCCGATATTCTTACCTTTCGTGAAATTCTTCATCATTTTCTGCATTTCAAAGAACTGCTTCAGAAGTTTGTTCACTTCCTGCACCGAAGTCCCGCTTCCGATCGCGATGCGTTTGCGGCGGGAACCGTTGATCATTGCAGGATGCTGGCGTTCCTCGACCGTCATCGAGAGGATGATCGCTTCGACGTACTTCAATTCTTTGTCGTCGACATTGTTCACATCGCCAAGCTTGTTCGCTCCCGGAATCATCGAAAGCACCTGGCTGAGCGGACCCATCTTCTTAATTTCCTGCAGCTGGCCGTAAAAATCTTCGAGCGTGAACTGAGCCTTCCGGATCTTCTGCTCGAGCTGCTGAGCTTTTTCCTGGTCGAACGATTGCTGCGCTTTCTCAACAAGCGTAACGATGTCGCCCATGCCGAGAATCCGGGACGCCATCCGGTCTGGATGGAACGCTTCGAGCGCGTCGAGTTTCTCGCCCGTGCCGACGAATTTGATCGGCCGTTCGACAACTGAACGGATAGAAAGCGCCGCACCGCCGCGCGTGTCGCCGTCGAGTTTCGTCAGGACCACGCCGTCGAAATTGAGTCGGTCGTGAAATGCTTTCGCCGTATTGACAGCGTCCTGTCCCGTCATCGCATCGACCACAAACAAGATCTCGTGCGGGTTCACCGACGACTTGATGCTTTCGACTTCGCGCATCATCTCTTCGTCGACATGAAGGCGGCCGGCAGTATCGATGATCACGGTGTCGCGCGCGTTCTTTCGGGCGTGCTCGATGCTGTTCTTCGCGATCTCGATTGCAGTCTCTGTCCTGCTCGAGAAAACCGGCACGTCGATCTGTCCGCCGAGCGCGATCAGTTGATCGATCGCAGCGGGTCTATAGACGTCTGCCGCAACCAGCAGCGGGCTTCGGCCTTTTGACTTGAGCAAGTTTGCAAGTTTTCCGGCAAACGTCGTCTTGCCAGAGCCCTGCAATCCTGCGATCAAAATAATCGACGGCGGAATCTGAGAAAGCGTAAGATCGGCTTTCGTCGTCCCGAGGAGATTGACCAGTTCGTCATGAATGATCTTGACGATCAGCTGTCCGGGGGCAACGCTCGTGACGACTTCCGTCCCGAGCGATTTCTGCTGGACGGTATCGATGAACTGCTTGACCACCTTGTAGTTGACGTCGGCGTCCAGCAGTACCTTGCGAACCTCGCGAAGTGTCTCGGCGATGTTCGCTTCCGAAATGCGTCCCTGGCCGCGAAGCCGCTTGAGAACCGTCTCTAATTTTTGAGTAAGAGTGTC
>CAYYHS010000649.1:0-2086 GCA_964471785.1 uncultured Chitinophagaceae bacterium | reverse complement strand
TAGTACCGTGAGGAAGAAACACTGCTCAGCGCTGCGGGAAGAGTTCGTGTGGCGGGAGCCGTATTGAAAACCTCCGCGGTGTATGTTGTCGCCGTCGCCGCATCATGATTCAGCACGAGCGTAACCGGCCGATATGAAGAGCCTTTCCCCACCGGAAACGTCTTTGTCGCTGTCGTCGCTGCAACGACGATCGTCAAAGGTCCGTTGATATAACTCGAATCGCTGCCGCCAAGAAGAGTTCCGGATGCAGGAATAGTAATACCATTCGTCGAATTCGTTATGATGGTGCCTCTGGAGTCAAGGCTGAGAGCTCCATTCGACATCAACGTCAAGGGTGAATTCATTTGAAGCGTTGTTCCGTTGCTCACCTTGAAGAGGGTCGACGCCGACCCAATCGTTCCCGTACCGGTAACCGCAAACGTTTGTGTCGCGCCTCCTGCAAAGTTAAGTGTTCTCCGGCCGTACCACCCGCTTGCTCCGCTCTGCAATGTCCCGCCCGTTACATTCAGATTTCCTTTTACTCTCCATTCGGCATACGCGCTGCTGCTGTTGTTTAAGCTTAGCTGTCCCGCTGAAACGTTGATATTGCCGTCTATGTTGATAATCGCCTTGGCGATCGTATCGGCCCCGCTGCCAGTTGACGTCAGGAGAGCTGTGGCCCCATTCACATTCACATTGCCACGAATGTATATGTTTTTGGTTTGACCGCCGTTGAGATTTGTGATTCTGAACTGGAAGCTCTTTGAGCTGCTTACCGTGAGATCTCCGGCGATAACCGCTCCGTCGGCAAAGTTCGGCCCTCCGTTCGCTCCCTGGTTCGTGGCATTCCAGATAAAACTGTAAAGACTCTGGGCGTTGATGTTGGATGGATTGGAGCCGGAGGAACTATCGATCCTGCATGTCGAACCTGCGCGCCATGTTATTGTCGGCAGCGACCCGCCCCCTGCGGGCGTGCTGTGAACGTAGAGACCGCCGTTCTCGAAACTAATTCTGCCCGTGGCGGCAAGCGCACCAAAATTGTTAAGGGTTCCATTCACAATTACATCAATGCTGTCGGCAGCGTCGGCGACAGTGAGTGTTTTTCCAACCCCGACGATGACAGTGCTGCCGCCGTTAATACTCGTCTGGTCAATGGAGATAGACGTATCGAGCGTTATCGTGTGGCCGCTGAGGATCGCGACAGTCCCGTCCGTAGACGTGGGGAAGTTCGGCGACGGGTTCACCCACGACGACCCATTCCACTCTTCCCACGAATTATGGTCGCTCCAATTCCCAGACTGGTGGGACCGAAAGTCTCCTGTTGTCTGGGCCATGATAATGCCCGGCAGAACAAGCGACGCTTGAACAAAAAAGCGCAGCAACGTTTTCATGCTTCCTCCGTTGGATGAATTCACTTGAATCCTACGTCTTTGCCGCCCGCAATTCAGGTGGCATTTCTTCACATGAGCTTCAGAAATATCGAAATACACGCTTACTTTACCGGTAACTTCACTTCGCGCAAAAACTGCTTCCCAAAACCATTTTTGCTTCCCTATTATTTGATCAAAATCATCTTCTTTACTGAAACGAAATCACCGATTTGCAGGCGGTAGAAATAGACGCTCGAAGCGTAACCGTTTTCCGCAGAGAATACCGTGACATGAGTTCCTGCTTCTTGTATTTGGTCGACGAGTCTCGCCACAATTTGTCCAACCATATTGTACACAACGAGCGATACGTAAGCTGCTCTGGGCAGATCATAAGAGATTTTCGTGGAAGGATTGAACGGATTTGGATAGTTCTGCTTCAAATTACAATACTCTGGAATGCCCGCAGCTGATACAGGGAGCGCGGTGATAGGGCTTCCCAGGCGACCCACGCCGGCTCCGTCCATCACGAGTTGTTTCACCGATTGTGCATTATCCGCCGTGTAGGAGTAATACGTTCTCGGATCGAAATTGAATCCAACGACATTCTCCACGATGCTCCCCGAGTTGCTCAGGAAATTGTTCGAGGCTTTAAGGAATCCCGGCGGATCGCCTCTCAAGATTCCCGTGGTATCGTTGACCAGTGAAATCAATGTTGGTGTCGTCGTATTCTCGAAATA
>CAYYHS010000648.1:0-2092 GCA_964471785.1 uncultured Chitinophagaceae bacterium | reverse complement strand
GTTGGAAACCGCTGCTTGATCGAATCAAGTCTTTTAGGATTAAGGTCACAGCATACAACTGACGCTACGTTCTTATTCGAAAGGAAATTCCGGACAATATTTGGCCCCCAGTAACCGAGACCAATGATTCCTATTTTCATATTAACTCCCTCGCGTGTATTTCATATGGAGCATCATTGGCGAAGGCCCAAAAATGGGCCATGCAAGTTAAAAGTACAAATTTAATGCCTAATGCGAAAGAACTTTTTGCCAGTGTCCGTTCCCAAGGGGGCGAATTCTTCTGAATCGATTGTTTTGGGCAGAAAATTGCTTTCCAGATCGCAAAATTTTTCGTGGAGGGTCAGATCCCCCCTTATCACCAATGGGATGCTCTTCGGGTTGGTTTGACTTTTTTGAGAGGGGCGCTTTGAGGATGAACGTCCTTCAGAGCGGTCGGAAAAAGAGGCTGCGACTTCGGCTAACAATGCGGCAGACACAATAGAAATGCCTACTCATCATCCTGAAGATTTCCCTTGACCCGAAAACTCATTTTCCGCCCTTGGCGAAGACCATAACCGGAACTGTTTTAAGGATCAACTGCAAGTCCAGCCAGGGAGAAAAATTATCGATGTAGTACAAATCCAGTAGGACCATGTCGTCAAATCCAACATCAGAACGACTCGAAACCTGCCACAGCCCTGTGCATCCGGGGAGGATCGATAGCCGGCGTTTGTGCCACTCATCATAGGCTTCATATTCGTACGGTAAGCAGGGCCGCGGACCGACGAGGCTCATTTCTCCCTTTAGGACGTTGATGAACTGAGGTAGTTCGTCGATGCTTGTTTTTCGCAAGAAGCGTCCCAGGGGGGTGATCATTTCTTCATTGACCACCTTGGCCGAACCGCTATCAGGTCTCTGTCCCTGCTTAATGAAGTCCTGCGCCTTTTGGACGCGTTCTTCATCCTGGTCGCTTCCGACTTCCATGGAACGAAACTTATAGAAGCTAAACTGGTGTCCGTCTTTGCCCACGCGAATTTGTTTATAGAAGACCGGTCCTTTCGAAGTCAGCTTGACGAGAATGGCGATCACGATGAAAGGAATTGAAAGAAGAAGAAGTCCCACGGTTGCACCGACAATGTCGATGATCCTTTTTATTAACACCCCCCCCCTCTTATCGATGGAGTTCGTCAGTCTTGCAACAGGGATATTGAAATATCGCTCAGAGTGCACTTTGCTGCTGACAATATCGAACAGTGAAGATGTCACCATCACCTGAGCCGTGGTTTGTTTGCAGATGTCGATGATGTCGAGCAGCTGTTGGTGGTCGGTCTCCGAAACTGTGACAATGATTTCGCTGACGTTACGCTCGTTGACGATCGCAACAAGATTCTTGAGCGACCCCAGCAATTCGTACTTCTCGAAAACCAGGGTCCCGGGAGGAAGCGTGTCATCGACAAATCCGACGAGATGAAGCCCATAGCTGTGGTCTAAATCCATCTGGATTGCGAGGTTTTTCGCGGCAAGGTTCGTTCCGATGATCACGACGTTCTTGCGGATGAGCTTGTTCTGATTGAGATAGATATAGAGAGGCCGGAAAATCAACAAGCGATACCCGGCTATTCCCAAGGCACCGATGATACCGAAATCCGCAACGGCCAAACGGCTGTCGGTAATCCACCCGGAGTGGAAAAAGAACGCCATCGCCGCCAATCCGATCACGATATAGAAAAATGAATGAAGAATGACGACGAGCTGGAGAGAGCGGGAGAGAACGATGTTGATCTTATAGAGATGGTTGCTTTGGAAGAAGAGGATAATTGCGGCCGGCACGAGCAAGAAGAAAAAAGCTTCCAGGGAGAGGAGAATGGAATACCACGACTGGTTGCGCACAACGAGCACTCCGTGCATTTGGAGCGCCGCCGCGATGGAGAGACAAAGCACACAATAGTCGATAACGGCAAGAACTATCTTGTAGCGGGGATATCTCATGAGAGATAGAATTTCCGGATATTGTCACAGACGTAGGAAATTTGACTTTCGGTCATCTCTGCAAACATCGGGAGTGACAACCCTCGCTCGGATAACTGTTCCGAGACTGGGAAATCTCCCGGTC
>CAYYHS010000647.1:0-2099 GCA_964471785.1 uncultured Chitinophagaceae bacterium | reverse complement strand
TCTTGTAAAAAGGTGCTATCGTAAAGAGACCCACCTGGTTGTTGTACACGGACCAGGCAATATCATAATTCGTCGAGATATCCGGTTTTAGCTGTGTGTTTCCCGCGTGGGCTCCACCCCCTGGCACAAAATACGTGGACGGAACAATAGCGGTATAATCAGGACGTGAAATACCTTGCGAGAAAGCGACCCTGATGTCCGACCATTCATTGATCTTGTAGTGAAGTTGAGCATTCGGGAAAAAATTATCGTCATTGCGGTTGACTGTATCCAACGTATCGAGGTTGAGCGCGTCCCCATATACTTCATGGATGACGTAAGTGTTGTTTGCGTTATATTTCATGTTATAGTGTTCGTACCGTGCGCCTGCGATAAGAGTTACCTGAGGGCCAATCTCAAATGTTCCCATCGCATAGCCAGCGCCGAATGTTTCCGTACCATTCCAGGTTCGGTCCCATTCGCCCGGTTCATACTCTGAGTGACCCCAGCCCGCCGGAGCAAGCAGCATAACTTGGTCCATCAAACCGCTGAACGCAGCCGAGAAGGGGTAGCTTCCATTTAGAAAATACTTCCCTCTTTGGCTAAGGTAATTCTGATTCCAGACGTCATTAAAATAGAGCCAACTTGAAGGAGACAAAGTTTTGCCGGGGATAAGATTTGCAATAGCACCATAGGAGTCATTAATACTTTGACTGCAGAACAACTCGGTGGTGGAATTAGAGCGCGTAGTCTGGTAGACCTTGCCTCCAACCTTAAAGGTCGACCTGACAGTATTGGAGAAGTCCACTGGCACGGAGATATCAAGAGATCCATTGTTCAAATTCTCTCGAAATCTCGGATAGTCATCCCCCCACCACCCCGATACATAAGCGCCAGCCTGATCCGCAGGATTTATACGAATGGCATTTACGTCGCCCGGCGTCATCGTCGAAACCTGGCTTTGGTAAGATACGACTTGACCCGAAGCGTCCACGTATGACTGATTTGCCGGGTTGGCGAACCCAAAGTTAGTAGTAGTGTACGCGGTGGCGCCCCCATACCCCAACGTCGTATATTGATCGCCAAAGGAATGGGAATATGTCAAATCTACCTGGACATCTCCAAAACTATTCTCCGCATCAAAGGAGTTTATCATCAAATCCTTTCCGTACTTCTGGCGGAGCATCGTATAATTGATGCTGCTGGGAGCAAACGAAAACACGTTTTGATAATTCGATATGTCGTTGACACTATTTGCGTAAGAATTTTGAAAGACCAGCTTGCCGTGAGGAAGTCTGTAATCCAGAATAAGAGTGCCGCCGGTGTTGGTATATCTATCTTTGTCACTTTCGTACGTGTAATTATTCATCTTATAATATCCGTTATTCGGATCGCCAACGAATCCATACGACGCGTTGCCCTTCCAGTCTCCTACATCAGATTGGTCCGTATTCCCTTGAATAAAAACGCCAAGCTTATTATCGAAGAATCGATCACTGACGCTTATCCAATCCTTGTAATTGTCGGATGTGTGATCAGCCCCATTGTAATTCCCCTGACTTAGCACATCAAGATGAAAATCCTCCGGGGCTTGCCTCAGTTTCAGGTTCACAACGCCGCCGATCGCATTAGCATCCATATCCGGGGTCAGCACTTTCGTCACTTGAATACTTGACAGCATGTTTGACGATATGAAGCCAAGGTCCGTTGAGCGGTCATTCATACCCGTTGACGGCAGCTGCACGCCGTTCAAAAGGATTTCATTAAGTTTTGCCTGAGCGCCACGGATAACAACCTGATCTCCGTTCATCAGCGAAACCCCGGGCAGACGGCTCAGCGCAGTTGCAGCGTTCTCATCAGGAAGTTTCTGGATTTTTTCCGATGAAACAACGTTGCTTATGGTATTCGACGCTAGTTGCTGATTGATAGCAGCTTTCTGGCCTTGTGCCTGGGCTGTCACTATCACTTCCTGCCCTTCAACTGCTTGAGAAACGAGCAAAAAATTATGTTGGAGCACCGCGCCCGGTGTCACTTCGATTGAAACTTCTCTTCCTTTGTAGCCGATGTAACGAACCGAGAGCTTGTACGATCCTGGAAGAACCCCGTAAATAACATAGCTG
>CAYYHS010000646.1:0-2101 GCA_964471785.1 uncultured Chitinophagaceae bacterium | reverse complement strand
GGATCGGTCGGCTTTTTGGCATATCCATCGGTATTCCAGCCCGAACCCGGCATCCCGTTGTCCTTACCGTACACAACCTGAATCGATTCAGCCTTTGCCCAATCAGGCTCGGTCAATTTGCCATCAAGCGTGATTGGGTTTGTCGTTGTACGCGCCCACGTCACATCGGTGCGCTTGATCATCTGCCCGTACGTGGTCCATGACGTCACCACGAACAGGCAGAGGACGACAAGTAGTAGCTTGCTTTTCATACGCTTACTCCTTTCGAGTAAATGGATTTGAGAAATATAACGCTTTGCCCTCCCGCCGCTACAACCCGAGTACTTCCATCATTTCTAGCGTGAATGACATCACCTCCTTATGCGCTTCTTTGATTAACATTATTGGATTGATCACAACCGCATGAACCACGTAAGCTCAATGTTGTGGAGAGAAGAACTTGTTGTTTGTGATGTTCATTTTTGTTCTTGAATGCATGAAGGACAGTCTGAATGGCATGAACACCCAGACCGTGGATGCCTACATGCACCGTCGTAAGGCTTGGTGTCATGTAGGAAGCGATGGGGATATCATCGAATCCGGCAAGAGCGATGTCCTTCGGCACCTGAAGGCCGGAATCCCTAAGGGCACTCAGGGCGCCAATGGCCATTGAATCGTTGGATGCGAATACGGCGGTAGGCCGCGGAGTGAGCGCAAGGATTTCTTTAACCGAGTCGTAGCCGGCAGCTTCCGAAAAGTTGCCGTTGATTTCATAGCACACTCCGCCGCCGCCGTACTCGGCAACAGCCATCTTGAAGCCCCGCAACCGTTCCGCGGCATCGATATTTTTCTCCGTCCCTTTGAGGATTGCGATATGCTTGTGTCCGTGCGAAAGGAGATGCTGTGTCATTGCGTACGCACCGCCAAAGTTGTCGATGGTGAGAGAATCGAACCGATCCGTGTCAACATAACAATTGAGCAAGACGACGGGTAACGATTGTGGAAGGTTTCGAATGAGGGTTTCTGCGTCCAGATGAGGAGACATTATCACGAGACCGTCGACACGGCCTCTCATCATTCTCAGTGCGGCTCGGATTTCCGCCCGATCATTGTGCGAGCTGGAGACGACGAGGTGATAGTCTGATTGCTGCGCCGTCTGGTCGCTGCCGCGAAGTACTTCGGAGAAAAATTCCCCGAACAAATCCGGCAGGAGCAATCCTATCGCATCAGTGCGACGGGTGCTGAGACTTCGGCCGAGAGCGTTCGGAATATAATTGAGGCGTTGGGAGGCTTCCTGCACGCGAACTCTCGTCGCCTCTTCAACAACCTCAGCGTTGTTGAAAACACGAGACACAGTTGCAATGCTGACGCTCGCTGCTTTTGCGACATCCTTAATCGTAACAAATGGCATCAGTGGCACGAGATGAAATGTAAACGTTTACATGAGTTAGCAAAAAAAATGTAAACGTTTACATGGGTGGGGACAAAAAAAAGAACATTTTCACTGTTCCTACATGCTCCTCTTTTTTGGAATTATAGCACTAATTCTAGTTGTTGTCAAGGTTTTTTTCACCTTCTGTTCAAGATTTCTGATACCTCGTTCAAATGGGCTGTTTTTCTGTAATTTTTTTGTGGGCTCTCCATCTAAGAAACCCCATTTCCCTTCCGGTAACGGATCTACCTGATCTTACTTCCTGCAATTCTCCCGCTATCTTCCAAACCAAGAAGCGGCACCTAGAGTCAGAGGAACCACTCTATATATAAGCGCTCGGCAATCATTTCATCCAGAAATTCCTATCTAAGTTCACCTCGCTCCCAACGTCTTGTTGGGAGCGCAGTCAATTGAAACTCCGTCTCATGAAGCCGGGTGACTTACGTTCCCAAACGGAGTTTGGGAACGAGATGTAATGCTTCGTTTACCTCGCTCCCAACGTCCCGTTGGGAGCGCAAACCTATGAAACTCCGTCTCATGAAGCCGGGTGACTTACGTTCCCAAACGGAGTTTGGGAACGAGATGTAATGCTTCGTTTACCTCGCTCCCAACGTCCCGTTGGGAGCGCAAACCTATGAAACTCCGTCTCATGAAGCCGGGTGACTTACGTTCCCAAACGGAGTTTGGGAA
>CAYYHS010000645.1:0-2101 GCA_964471785.1 uncultured Chitinophagaceae bacterium | reverse complement strand
TGAGTATGCCTTGTAGTATCATTATCACAGCAGGAAGCATTGAATGCTAGATATCATCAAGAAAATATTTGGAAGCAAGCACGAAAAAGATGTTCGATCGCTCATACCGATTGTCGAGGAAATCAACGGTCATTTCGAATCCTACAAGGATCTTAGCGACGACGAACTTCGGGCAAAGACCGCGGAATTCAAACAGAGGATTGTTGACGAAACAGCCGAAGTAAACAGCCGACTGACGGAACTTCGGGAACAACTGAAGACCGATATACCGTTCGAACAACGCGAATCAATCTACGATGAAATTGATACGGCAGAAAAAGAGCTTCATGAAACGATCAAGGAGACGTTGGATGAACTTCTCCCCGAAGCGTTCGCAGTTGTCAAGGATACCTGCCGTCGGCTCGTTGGACAGATGTGGGAAGTTGCGGGGAATAAGGTTGTCTGGGATATGGTGCCGTTCGATGTTCAGCTGATCGGAGGAATCGTTCAACACCAGGGGAAAATCTCTGAAATGGCGACCGGCGAGGGGAAGACGCTCGTGGCGACGTTGCCGATGTACCTTAATGCCCTGGCGGGCAAAGGGGTTCACCTTGTGACGGTAAACGACTATCTCGCTCTTCGAGACAGCCAGTGGATGGGGAAGGTTTTTGAGTTTCATGGAATGAAAGTCGGGTGCATTCTTCAAACCATGGAGCCGCAGCAGCGGCGCATTCAGTATGCCGCCGATATTACTTACGGGACGAACAACGAATTCGGCTTCGATTACCTGCGCGACAATATGGTGGGGACACCGGATGACATGGTCCAACGGGGGCACTACTTCGCAATCGTCGATGAGGTCGATTCCGTGTTGATCGACGAGGCCCGAACGCCTCTCATTATCAGCGGGCCGGTAGAGGTGGACGATCAGAAGTTCGGCGAGATGAAACCGCGGGTCGAACGCATCGTCACCGCTCAGAGAAATCTCGTCGCGAAAATCGTCGCCGATGCTGAAGAGCTTCTTGCCGATGAGAAGAAGAAAGACGATGCAGGAGTTCTCCTCCTTCGCGCCTACCGGGGAGCGCCGAAGAACAAGAGACTGACGAAGATCTTCTCCGACGGTGCGGCGAAGAAATTGATGCAGGAAACCGAGTCTGTCTATCTCGCCGAACAATCGAAACGGATGCACGAGATCGATGACGAACTTTATTTTGCCGTCGATGAAAAGAATCATTCCATCGACCTGACCGAAAAAGGGAGGGATCTCCTCGCCGGAAACTCGGACAAAGACTTTTTCGTCCTTCCCGACATTGGAACCGAAGTGAGTCTCATTGAAGGGAATTCCGCTTTGAGCGCGGAGGAGAAACTGCTGAAGAAGGACGAAGTCAATAAGCTTTACGCCGAGCGGAGCGACAGGATTCACACCGTCCTTCAGCTGTTGAAGGCGTATTCGCTTTACGAGAAAGACGACGAATACGTCGTGACGGACGACGGCAAGGTGATGATCGTCGATGAGTTCACGGGACGATTGCTCCACGGCCGGCGCTACTCCGACGGACTCCATCAAGCGATTGAAGCGAAGGAAGGAGTGAAAGTCGAGCGGGACACTCAGACCCTTGCAACCGTTACACTCCAGAACTATTTCCGGCTCTACAAAAAGCTCGCCGGGATGACCGGCACGGCGGAGACCGAAGCGGCAGAGTTTTTCGAGATCTACAAGCTCGACGTCGTTTCCATTCCGACCAATAAGATAGCTATTCGAGACGATACCGAAGACGTCGTCTACAAAACGAAGAGAGAAAAATACAACGCGGTGATCACCGAGATCGAAGAGATGAAGGAGAAGAGGCGGCCTGTTCTGGTGGGAACGACAAGCGTGGAAGTTTCGGAAACGATCAGCCGTATGCTGAAGCGGAAAGGGATTGCGCACAACGTCCTCAATGCGAAACAGCATCAGCGCGAGGCGGAAATTATTCAGAACGCAGGCCTCCCTGGTGCGGTGACCATCGCCACGAACATGGCGGGTCGAGGAACGGACATCAAACTCGGCCCTGGAGTTCGGGAAGTCGGAGGATTGCACATTGTCGGGACGGAGCGGCACGAAGCGCGGCGCATCGACCGA
>CAYYHS010000644.1:0-2103 GCA_964471785.1 uncultured Chitinophagaceae bacterium | reverse complement strand
TTGACACCCGATTCGATGATCACATTTACTAATGATCGGACATCTGAACTATCCCGCCAATCGCACGATTCGGTCTTTCCGTATATCTCATTCAGCTTCGCGAGAGCAGGATTACTCAATCTCGGATCGGCTTCTTTATAGACGCTGACCTGATGGGTGACATAATTATACTTCAGCCATCTATTCCATGCGGCAAAGTGTGCATAATAGGTAAAGTACACCGTGGAATCGGCCAGGTCAAAAACGACCGATTGATCCGTTTCATAATTATGAAGCGATTCCAAATGAACGGGAATCGGGTCGGAGTAATGATAAAAATCGGAGTTACCGAGAATGCCGATGGCTTCATCTACTATATTCGATTTCGAAGAATCTATCAGTTCGGCAAATTTCATTTCTCTGGCAGTATCATGAAAATCGCCGGAATAAATTGTTTCGCTCTTCTTGCTTAAATCCTTCGACACGGTTCTATTCCCAACAAACTGATAGTTGCTGACGGGTGTTGACGCCTTCATAGAACCTATACAATCGCTCACCACTGCTTGTTTTTCTCTGCTGCTTGATATTGTGTAGATCAAACCCATTGGAAATTTGAGGGTATGGATAAGTGAATCAACTTCCCTGAGATTATGTGTTTCGGTAATTAATTTACTTTTTTCCGAATAAAGGCTGCAATTATTTTTATCGAATCCATACGGATTATTATTGCCGTTTTCGGACAGCGATATTCCGGATTCGTTGAATGCGGTTGTGATCATCATGCATGCGACAAAACCAAGGTCCGTATACTTTTGTTTTCCCTCTATATCGTAATTTACAATTACCGGATATTGTGAGATCATGCTCAGTGGCATTGGCTGGTCGAGATTATGACAGTGATACATGTGACTTCCCTTTTTCATCACTATTGCCTCGCATCGGTTTGAATACAAATCGGCGATGACTTGAATTTCCCGGAAGAAAGATTCCGGCAAACCTGAGCCTTCCGCTGCCCCGCGCATCTGGTCTTCAATATCTGCGGGGAGTCGGTCGGCATATGTGTTGATCTTGTGCTTCCATACCATTCCACCGAATAGATTAGCAGCTATTCTCTCGTACCACGGAAGATATTTTATTTCATTCTCCATCATATTCTGCTTGAATACTTCGAATTCCCCGTATAAACTTTTTAGCTCGTCCTGAAGAAGATGGCCATACTCTACACCGACCTCGTAATCTGTTCCTTTCAGATACAGGAATGGAATTCCATAATGATACTCTTTGTATCCATTTTCGAAATGAACAGGCTTGATGGAATTATCCTGCGCCTTCCCGCCTAGAACGATCACGAAGCTAAAAAGAAGAAGGCAAAGGTAAGAGGTATGAAATGGTGGATATCTCATAGTATTATACTGTCAAGTTTTTTTTGTAGGCATTCCCCTCTGCTGAACGCACTCGCTACAACTGCTTTCGAGTTCTTTCGATGTCCAGCGGCAAGCGTATCGCATCAATCGGTTTTAGTGCTAGTGCTTTCGTACGAAAGTCTTAGTCCCCAATCTGCATCACCCGGAAATTCAGGCAAAGCGATGATTCCGATCTTGTTAGCCAACACGATCCCATTGCCCGCATCCAGCCAGGTTCCGTCGCGCGGGTTGAACCATTGCGCCCGATACCGGCTATTGAGGCGGGCTCCGCGAATCTGGGATTTCGGACATCCTTTTTCAAAGTAGACCAGGAAAAACTGTTTGTCGTCTGTGCGTGCGCAATATGCCCATCCTTCGTAACCGAGTGTAATCTCTGTTTTGTTGGGAGACACAAGATCGGACAACGGAACGAGGTCCTGGTATCGCCGTCCGATCGAAAGTGCAAAAGTACGCAAGTATTGCATCTGTGCACCCGATGGCCATTGAAAAGCCTCCCACATATGAACGGGTGCGCTTATTTCGATGTCCGCCCCCCAGATTCCTTCGGCTCCATAAACATGTCCGGCAAGTCCGCCGGAAAGGAAACTGCCGTAGATTCCCGAGCGGACAAATGCATCGTCACGCGCCGAGCCACCAGCGGCTCCGCGCGTGTAGTTTGCTGCACCGGGGCCGCGTGCATCTCGGTAACCAGCATAGTATG
>CAYYHS010000643.1:0-2103 GCA_964471785.1 uncultured Chitinophagaceae bacterium | reverse complement strand
ACTTCACGACGACCAGCTTCCTCGTCTGCACGAAACTGCCCGCCTGTATCCGATAGAAATACACGCCAGATGCAAAACCTGAAGCATCGAATGTAACATTGTATGAGCCAGCATCTTTCCCACCGTTCACGAGTTCGGCTACTTTCTGCCCGACAGTGTTGAAGACCGTCAGGGATACGTGTGAACGAGTCGGGATTGCGTAGCTGATCATTGTTGATGGGTTGAACGGATTCGGGTAGTTTTGTTCCAGTCGATATTCTTTCGGCAATATAGTGTTCGCATTCTTCACACTGCTTTGAACCGTAGGCGGTCGTATATCGATGATGGAGACTCCGTACGCCGGAATCGAGAGAGGATACGAAGAGATGGTTGATGATAAGAGAGGTGCGAGTGACTGGAATCCCATCAGATCGATCATCCGGCTGTTCGCAACAAGCGCCGGCACGGGAGTGAAATCCAGCAATGTGTTCTGTGCAGCGCTGGAGAGATTTATGACGACCGCGATGTTCTGATGGGTCGTATCGGCGCCGTACGAACGGACGAAGCTCAAAACATTTGCATTCGTGGCGCTGACAGTCGTATAACTTCCGATGCGGAGAGCAATCGAGCTCTTTCGCATACCGATCAACTTCTGATAATAACGCCAGAGCGAAGTGCTGTCCGGCCGCTCTTCTTCCAACGATGTGCCGTCGCTGTCGTGCAGCGATGTGGCGGCCCACCAAGGCCCCGTATTTTTATACCAAAGCGCCATGCCGGGACTCGAAACGATCCTGTTCCACTTGAACGCTTCGCGCTTCGGGATATCGCCTCCATCGCCCCCATCCCAGTTGTGTCCGACCCCGCGCATTCCAATCTCCTGACCGTAATAGAGGCAGGGGACTCCCTTCAGCGAAAGTAGAAGGGCCGCTCCGATCCGTAGCTTTCCCGGATCGTTTCCCACGATGGAGGTAAACCTGTTCACGTCGTGGTTTTCGATGGTTGTGAACTGGAATTTTCCCTGGGGCGTGCCGGCAAGGGTTTGAGTAATGCCGCCGAGGATAGTGTTCTTGTCGAATGATTGAATGTCGAACATCAGCGGGATGGCGAAAACTCCGTCGGTATTTCCACTGGTGAGTTCATTCGAGCCGATTCCCCAATCGGCTTGTTCGGCGAGGAAGAAGATGCGGGGATTGATGCTCCGCAACGTATCAAACAAGGGCTTCCAGAAGTCGGCGAACATATGAGGATTTTCTCCGGTGCCGTCAAGGTTATCCATAAAGTGGTCGAGCCGGAATCCGTCTACGCCGTCGTCGAAGTTCCCGTCGCCGTTGGGGTCCACCCACGAAGCGTACATCCGCTTTTCGTAGGAGAGGAGGCCAGGATTTCGCAAGTTCAATACCATGTTGGTGAGCCACTCCCCATCGTAGCCCAAAAATGACAAAGTATCGGGATTCGTATTGCCGGGCCCCCTATAGACGATATATGGCCCGTAGGGCGACGAGGGGTTCATAAAGGAATCAAGGTACCAGGGATGATATCGCGAGATGTACTGCGCTTCCACGTCGATAAAAATCTTCATTCCACGTGCATGGAGGGCTTTGACGAGGTTGGTGAAATCCGTGTTCGATCCGAAGCCGGCGTCGGTTGAGTCGAAATTATCCGAAAAATAGTTATGGTAGGCGTGGGAGCGCACGATCGGATTCAACCATACCGCTGTTACGCCCAGTTCCTGAAGATAATCGAGCTCCTGAGCGATGCCGTTGAAGTCACCGATGCCGTCGCCATTGCTGTCGCGAAAGCTTCTAGGAAAGATCTGGTAAAATACTTCGTTTTCCCAGTTCACCGGCGTATACCAGGAGGCGAACTTGCCCTGGTTGTTTCTCGCGGTAATCGTCAAGGAGAACCGTACGGTGTCATACGAACGGCCAAAATCGAGGTTCAGCAGGCCCGTCGATGCGTTATACGAATTCAATCCCGGGAGCGAATCGGAATTGGCGACTACGCTGATGGATGTAAGAAGCGGCGACGAAAAAATTCCCGCTTGCACACCGCGGATAAATCCCGTTACGTCCGGTTTGCGCGCAACCTCGAAAACCATCGGATCGGCGACGGTAAGGAGTGAGT